>URZD01000039.1 GCA_900552305.1 uncultured Eubacteriales bacterium | reverse complement strand
GACGGAAATTTGTATTTTTCCTGCCACGTTGCACCTCCGTCGCGGGATATATAAAACGTATGTGAATTTACAAAATAAAACGTACTGCCGTCAACCGTATCGGAAACCAAACGTCGGTTTGTGTACTCCCAGTTGCTTTTTACGTCAACCGTAATGCCGCTTACCCTTGTCCAGCTCGCCCCCATATCCTCCGAACGGTATATTCCGCGCAGGCTCTCGCTGCCCGCCGCGGCAACAAGGATTGTCGGATTTCCCGACGATCCCTTTCCCGCCGAAACCGCAATATCCATTATCGGAATACTCTTGTTCCACGAGCCGAGCTGTCTGTAATTACGCCCGTAATCGCGCGAAACCGCAATTATCGAATCTCCGTCGACGCTGTTCTGTACAAATCCCGCCCTGACAACCACCGACATATCCGAATTGCAGTAATCCGCCGCAATCCCCTTGCCGAAGTACGGCGTGGGTATGTTCGCCCTGGTGTCAAGTCTGTCGCTGCGTTTCATTCCCATGTCATGATTAAGCGTAATGAGCTTTGGAGCGTCCGCTGACGGAATCGACAGAATTTTTGTTACACAAAGCTCCTCAATTCCCGTGTCCGCCCGTATCTCGCGGACTGTATCGGCATATATATCCTCGATATAGCTTATTCCAAACCCCCACGGCGCATAGTAACCCTTTTTATTTTTGCCGTCCTGCACAAGACATGAAGCGTTGGTCAGCTTTCCTGCATAACTCCACGATTTGCCGCCGTCTGTGCTGCGGTAAATTCTGCCCGCATTGCTCCGATACGGCGCGCCGCAGCAGATAACCGTATCCGTATTATCACTGTCAACCAGTAATCCGCAGTACGCGTCGCCCGCAGCCGCCGCGTCGCCATCAATATCCGCAGGCGAAATATCGCGCCATTTTCCGTTTTCATATACGAATATACCTCCGGGATATTTTTCGTCCGAATCTCCGCTCATACTGTAGGATGACGCATATAGCCTGCCGCCCGCAACCGCCAAGCGCGCCGGCATTTTCGGCGACCCTTCCGTATATCCGAAGGTTGCGCCGCCGTCCGTGCTTTTATATATTCCTCTGCCGAATACTCCGACATATACCGCACCGTCGGAGGAATCCACCGCAACCGCTGAAACCCCGCCGGAGCAGTCGTCGGGCGACTGCTCCAGACCGCTTGCCGCAGTCCATGTGGCGCCGCCGTCATGCGTGACAAAAAATCCCATATCAAAGCTGCCGCAGTATACGGTGTTTCCGTCGGTCGGGTCAACCGCAATCGGCTCTCCGACAAGCCTTATCAGGTCATTTTTTGTCATGTCAAACCTTCCGGGAAAGGTTTTTACAATTTCCCATGTCCTGCCGCGGTCGGTCGATTTCAGCAGACCGTTTTCGGCAGAATACCATATGTCGCCGCACGCCGCCCAAATCACATTATCATCGTTTGGGTCAAGCGCAATCCCCGCAACCGACTGCCACGCGGTTTCGTTAATGTTCACGGTATCAAGCAGCGGAATCCATATCTCTCTTTCCGTGTCATACCGATACACGCCGCCGACATCCGTTCTTGTGTACATAACATCGGGATTTTTTGGGTGTATCACAAGTCCCGTTACAAATCCGTCCGCGCCGAGAAAAGCATTATATTTGTTATATTCTGTTGCCGCGAGTATTTTTTTCTTAACCTTTTCCGAAACCGCCGTGTCCGATGTGATTTTGTCGCCAAGCACCGCGACCTCTCCCGAAACCGTACAGCCTGTGCTGACAGTCGCGGCAAGCTCCTCCGCCGGCATAAAAAGTCTGTGATTTCTGAATATAATGCCGTACTCCGCGCCGTCCGCGTCAAAGCGCAGCTCGCTGCCGTCCTTTACCGCCAGTACGGTATCGCCGTTTTCCTCAATTCTATAGCCGAGTCCTTCCAAAACAAAGGCTATCGGCGCATAAAAGCTCCCGTTCTCAATAAAAGGAGCCGCCTTTTTTTCCGTTTCATCAATGGCATAGCGCACATTGTTCATGTACCCCTCCGCACATCCGCTGCGCAGAATAACAGCATCCTCCGCAATATCCTTAACCGATTTTTCGTTAAACCCGGTATGTCCAAAGACTGTTCGCGCCGAAGTCGTATGATATACCGCATTCGCCGCCGTAACCGTCTTTTGCGTGTTGTCGGCGAACGCCGCGCGCACCTTATACACCGCGCTGTCAAACCCTGCGGATGCGTCCGTATACTGCAATACCGCTGCCGATATTCCTGCTTTAAGCGCCTTTCCGTCCTTGTATACCGTGTATGACTTTACCGTCTTTCCCGTACCGTTTCTCCATTTTATAACCGCGTTTCCGTTATTTTCGGTATACCTTACCGACGCGGTCAGCTCGTCCGTTGCTTTTATACAGATATTTTTTATATATACGTTAAAATCGCCCTGCACTGCGGCGCTCATTCGGAATACCGCAATATTCACCGCACCGTAGTCAAATGAGTTATATGACGCAAGGCTTGAAAACGGAATACTTATATTATTCCACCGTCCCGCCGCTATTTCCTCGCCGACAGCCGCAGCCTCGCTTTCTTTGTACACTCCGTTTATCCCTTTTTTCAGATAGACCTGCAATCCGTCCGCCGGAATGTTGTTCTCCGCATAAAGCTCAAAGCAAATACTGCCGGTTCGCATAACCGCGTCAAGGTCAAGCTGTCCTCTTTTGTGAATTTCAAATCCCTGACCGCCAATACGTCCGAACGGAATTTTTACCGCATATTCCCCGCTTGGGACAATGCTTCCGTCACCCGCGACAATAGTATCGGAAATGCCGGAAGAATTCGGTGCCCATGTTCCGGCTATGCTTTGCCTGTCAGAGGCGTCAAAAATATATCCTGACGTGCTGTCCGCCGCTGCCGCCGAATATGAGCAAATCACGGCGGCAATGCCGACCAGAAATGCCGTCAAAAGTTTTTTCGGGTTAAATCCTGTTATGCTTAACGCAGTAATTTTTTTCATAATAATCTCCATTCCGACATTCTTTTTTCGGGCAAGCAGAGGGGCGGATTTTTGATCCGCCCCTCTGCCTGCCCGTTTCCGGGCGTATTGCCCGCTTAATAAATCACATACGGCTTTTGCGCATTATCAGCCGACCATATAAAGGTCTTTACAACCGGCTCCTCAATTCCCTCGGGAACCGCAAATTCAAGCGACAGCGTATTCTCCGCGCCTGTTCCTATTTCCTTTGCGTCCGATATAAAGCACCTTACAAGAATACCGTTATTATAAACCGCCACAAGCTGCTTTACGGTTTTTGTATCGGTTTCCGGGTTGTTGTAATCAACGCTTGACGTATAGGTATTTCCCGCTTCAAGCAAATCAACCTGGTCGCCCTTGCCGTCTGTATAAACAACATTGCTGAAGGTGTGCGGCGTAACAATTTTTACATTCCTTACATACACCGTACCGCGGTCAGCGCCGACGTCAGAGATACATTTAACCGCAATACCCTCGACATTTCCGAGTGCCGAGCCGCCCGCAATATCCGACAGCTTAACCAAAACCTGAGTCCAGTTCTGCTTGGCAATATTTAGCCTGTTCCCCGCGTACAGATTGCCGTCCGCCGTCATAAGACCCGCATAAATCTCCGGCTCTGCCGCCAAATCGTTCATATCGTAATATATCTGCATACTGAGATATGAGTCGCGCTTTGCGGAAAGATTATAGCTTCCGCTTTTCAGCGTTCCCTCCAATACCTGAGCGCTTTTTGTATTAAGTCCCCAAAGCGCCGCAGTACCGCTGCCGAGGATTCTTCTCTCACGCCATGCGCCGCTCTGCAGCGCGCCCCAGTAGTCGGAGCTTGCGTCAAGCTGCACGCCGCTTATTCTGTCGCCGAATATAACCGTGTCGTCCGCCCATACCTCCGGCTGAAGCGTCAGATATGTGCTTGCGCGGTCAAGCTTGCTGCCGCCGGCTGAGAAAGGAACCACCGTATACTGTACCGTTTTGTAGCCGTCCGCGCTGCAGCTCATGTCCGTGTATGACAAGCCCGCAAAATGCTCCTCTATCTGCTCACCGTTTCTGTATATTGCATAATTTGCAGCGTTTGCCTTTGCGTTCCATGTCAGCTGCGGATAACCGTACATAAGCTCCGCCGTTACATGGAATGCAGGCGCCAAAACCTCAAACCCTGTCAGGTATACGTCAAAGTCCGTCTGCTTTATTTCGTACGACGGTACTACGCGAATCGACCTTACCTTATTATAGTCTGCAAGCCGCCACGCCCTTGTCGTATCGTTTATGTTTGCCGTGAACTCGGAAAGGCTGATTTCAACCGGCGTCCATGTATTCGCATTGTCGGGATATATGTCTATCTGCTCCGAGCCGCCGTATGTACCTGTAGGATTGTCGTTGCTTACCGGAGCCGACCCTTCTGCCGCCTCGCCGCTCAGCATAATCTTTACCTTGTGCCTGGAGCTGTCAAACTCGCCTGTTCCCTTGTCATCAACATACATATACAGTCGAAGAACGCCGTCCTTTGTGAAATCGCTCAGCTTCCATGTTGAAGAATCATTCTGATTTCCGTTAAATATCTGAGTGTAGTTTGGTACGTTCTTAGGTGTCACCTTCACCGAATTGTCCGATATATACTCCGGCGTGCCGGGTATGTTATTTGTCAGGGCATAGACGCCGTTGTTCACCGTGCCGAAATTGCCAAACATATTTATTGCCGTCTCCGTAACAGCCGGCTCGCCGCCGTCAACCGTTCTGAACTCAAAGCCGGCAAGATAGTAATCGTAGTCCTTGCCCGACCCCTCCGCGATTTTGTTTTTCGGCATAATGCGTATACCCTTTACCTTGTCGTAATCCTCCAGCGCATACTCGCTTCCTTCAATCAGATTCTTTGCAAATTCCGAAAGGCTGATTACGTTGTGTACCCACCTTCCGGGCGTTACGCTTATATCTATCTGAGCGGTACCGCAGTATGCGTTGCCGCCGGCGTTTCCGCCGCCGCCTTCACTGTTAAGAGCTATTTTCAGACCGTCCGAGGAAGCGTCAAAGCTCTCCGTTCCGTTATCGTCAACATACGCATAAAAGTGCAGCTCGCCGTTGTTTCTTATACTTTCAACCGGGCAGGCGCTGCCGCTCATAATCTGCATATAATTCGATTTTATGTTTTTGCCGGTAATTTTTACGGCATATGCCGGCAAATCGGACGGCTTATTCTCTGCACTGTTCGGCGTCGAAACAGAGGTTATCTCGTCCTCCGACGGGTAAAGATTGCTAATCGAGAAAGATTTATAAAGAGTTGTTCCCGCCTTCTCGCCCGCCGTAACATCAACATTTAACGTGTCGCACTCCGTAAGGCTGCCGTTTTCCTTCCTCATCAGCCTGTAGGTATGTGTGCCGCGCGCCGCGTTCTCTATTACGCACTGCATGGTAAGTCCGCTCATTTCACCGCTCACCGCGCTGTCGCCCTCATAAATTATGTAGCTGCCTACCGTATCGCCGCCAGACGGCTGCTTTCCGTAGTCCTTGCCGTTCCACCATTTAAGGACAACCGTATTTCCCGTTACCGTGTCGGATATGAATTTTGGACTTTCCGGCATATATATTCCGATGTTGGAAACATTTATTCCCCACTGCTTGGCATCACCCTTAACCGATGCAGTTCCGTCTGTGTACCATGTGCTGAAAATAATTCTGTTAAAATAATCCCACACATTTCTTTCGGTCATCGACACCGACGTTGTACCTTTAAGCTCGCTGAGCGGAATACTTGCGCTGTACGTTTCGCCGAATTTATAATCCGCCGTATTTGCAAAAAGCTCCTTTTCCGTACCTCCCGCCCAGTCGGCAAACGGGTCAAACTCACTCGTGCCGCCGAAGGACAGCTTCATTTTAAAACCCCAGAAAAACGCGTTGCTCAAATCCAAACCGGCATTGTTGTTAATCAGCCTGTAATCAAAACGCAGCTCGCCCAGCTCAAGTACGTCGCGCATCGATCTGTTTCCGTTCAGCTGATAAAAATTTCTGCCTAAGTCAAAGATGACATTGTCACCGACAGCGCTGACCGTCTTGTTTACGTCCCAGTTATAAAGGCAGAACATACCGTCGCCGTTATTCGCAAAAACCGCTGTCGGGACAATAACCGTTGTCAGCAGTACCGCCGCGGCAAGCATCAGTGATAAAAACCTTGTTTTTTTGCTTTTCATCATTAAATTCACCTCATATAATATATTTTTATTTTTTTACAGGTTAAATTTTGTCTTGTCAGCAAAAGGAATCCCCACTCCCCCGAAGTCAATAAACCAAATTTCTGCAGACAGATTCTCCGCGTCCCTATACTCCTCGGGTATTTCCGCTGTCACCGTCAACGCTGCCGTATCCTTTCTTCCGACCCTTGTATCGGTTGTCGCACGTCCGCAGGCAATAATATACCCGCCGTCATAAATTGCCATAAGCATCTGCACCTTGCCGTCCGCACCCTCCGGCACATACAGTCCCTTTACCGTTGCCGCCGCCGTAACCGTTCCGTCCGTCAGCGTCGGATTTTTGGTAACCGTCGGCATTATTCTGTACTGCGCCGCGTGGAATGACAGCGTAAGCTCGGTTTGCTTTACCTCCATTTCGTCAAGCGACCATATCCCCTCGCCGATACACAGTCCCATCTCCGACGGGAAGGTCGGCATTGCGTCAAACAAAAGTGTGAGAACTCTCTCGCTGCCGCTTTCACGGTAGGACAAATCCTTACATTCCACTCCGTCCGCAAGCGCAAACTGCTCCACTGACAGTGAATTTGCGTTAAGCCTTTCCGAAACGGCAAGCTCCGCACAAAGCATTCCGTCCTTGTTCATATACACCGCCTTTTGTGTGAATTTGGGATTTTGAAGAACGCTGCAATATTCAACATTCTGAACGTATATCGACCATGCCGCGCTCTCTGACGGAATCCAGCGCAAATCCCACACCTTTGAATAATCGAAGCCGCCTTCCTTCGGGGTCATCTCCGAAATCGGCACGGTCACAATCTGCCACTTGCCTATCTTTGACGAATCTGTATATTTTGGATCAAGCTCCGCCGGGTTTGTCGATACCCACGGAGTCGTTCCTTTATCACTGTTGGCAAGGCTCATTGAGAGCGTCGGCAGCTTTGCATCACTGCCGCCCGGCATATCGATGTACATTTTAAACCGTATAATGCCGGTATCCTTTATCGCGTCAAGGTTATGCAAAGTATTGTTTATTGCGGTACGTATTGGCTGTTTGCTTACTATACTTGCCTTGATATGCGCCGCATATGTACCCTCGGGAATGAACGGAAAATCCGCCGACGACGCCTGATTGTCCTCATACTGTGTCGATGAGCCGGTAAACGCAATGAACTGGTCGTTTTTCGTAGTACCGTACCACGAGCCCAATGCGGTTGCCTCGCGGCTGTACACAATGACCTCCTGCGCTTCTGTCTCCGCAAGGACATTGCCGTCCGCGTCAACCGTTTGGAGCGAGTAGGTATAAAACGCGTTATCCTCCGGGTCGTCCGTATATTCGTAAACGTCAGCGGGAAGCTCCGCTATCACCTCGCCGTCACGGATTATCCGATAGCCGTCAGCGCCGTCCAGCATACTGCCGTTCCACTTCAGAGCTACCGTTCCGTTTGTACCGTCAAGTTTATTAAGCATTGACGCCTTAGGCGCATAGAATCCGAGGTTTCTGACCTTTATGTTCGTTCCCGAAAGTCCGCCGAGCGCACGGAAACTGAACCATGTCGGATAATGGAAATCATATGCGTCATTACTGCTCACCCTTCTGAACTCGCTGAGCGGTATAAGCGCCTGATTCCATTCGCCCGCCTTCCACGCGGCAGAGCCGGGAACACTCACGTCACTGCTGCTGTACCAGTTTCCGTAAGGAGTGGTGACCGAGCTGTTAAAGCGTACGCGCAGCGTTCCCACGTTCTTTACGCTCTTGTCAACGTAAAGCTCAAAGCAGATATAGCCGAAATCCGCTATTTCACTTACGTCCATCGGACTGTTCCCCATTACAATCGGAGCCTCGTTTCCCGTGATTGCTATCTTTTTATAGGTTCTTTCATCACGAATCACCATTAGATATTCCTTCATGTTCTCATATACCTCGTCCTCCGCAAACGCCGTAACGGGCGCAAGGCATACAAGCATACATATCAGCAGAAGAAACGATGTCGCAGCCTGTTTGAATTTATACATATTGTCCTTTCTCCTTCCCTATTATTTCTTGGGCAAAAGCGTTGCAGTCGAGAATATTGACGGGTTTGCCCAGCTGTCCGCCGCGCCGTACAGTGACAGAACGCCGCTTCGGCTGCCGCCGTTTCCGTACAGAGTGTCGTTATCTACGTTATCAACATCGATACCGATTTTCATGTTTGCCGACGGTGTAACGCCCGAGCCGACCGCGCTCCACGGTATACGCAGCTCACAGGTGTAGCCCTCGTCATTAAGTCTGAATCTGTAATTCGGACTTATACTGTCCTCCGGCATATAATGGTAGACAAACTGCTTGTCAAACTCGTTATAGCTTGTGCCTTTATGGTTATCGCCGTCTATATATACCTCAATCGCGTCATCCTCGTGGTCCGCCTTGCCGTTTTTGTTATAAATTACATCGTCTATAACCTTCACGCCGAGATAGAGGTATTCCTCATCCCACATCATATTAAGCGCACATTCGTTGTTATTGTTGCCGATTGTGAGCTTGTCGCAGTAAATGCTTAAATCCCATTCGTCAACATATCCGTCAAACACATAGTTATCGGCTCTGTAGGGAATGTCTATCTTTGAATAGTCTGCCTTTTGCGCATTGCTGTAGGTAATTTTGTATTCCTGCGGCTTGCACGCGTTTTTCATAAAATCGCGCGCCTGAACGCGGATTTTGTTCTCGCCCTCCGAAAGCATCATTGTCGCGTAAAAGCTCAAATCGTCCTTCACATATGCCGGCGTGCCGTTCACGCGCACCTCGCCCGACTCGTTTATCCTTCCGCGCACTATATACAGTCCGCGCGAGGTTGTTTCGGGAATCCCGTCCACGGTCAGCTCCGGCGGTGTTGTGTCACCCTCCTGCACAAAGCTCGGGTCATAGCGAAGCATTATCCTGACAGGCTCCGCATAGTTCCCCGCCGCGTCCTTCGCTTTGATTTCAAAGCTGTTTTCGCCTTCACGCAGCTCAACCTTCATGCTGAAACGGTTTTTGCCGTCAACCGCTACCGGTTTGCCGTTTATACGTACCTCACACGGCTCCGTTACCCTTCCTTCAATCGTATATCTGCTTGTCGGTACGGCATAATCCGCCGCGTGTCTGTTATCCGACGAGCTTTTGGTGTCCGAAAGTATCATCGGCGCCGCCGCGTCCGCCGTTATCGGCTCTGTCATTATAATTCCGCGGCCGTGTGTCGAAAAATATACGCGTCCGTACACGCGCCTGTCGCCCGTAACACTGTAGGTAATCGCCTGAAGGCTGTGCGAATCGTCGCTTATACGCCGCCAGCTCTTGCCGAGGTCATCGGATATAAATATCCCTTCCTCTCCGCCTACTGTTCCCATAAGGTATACCGCCGGCAGCTTGCTGCCCGGCTTGCCTATTCCAAAGCCGTAAAGCAGCGCTTCGTCAACTGTACCGAGCTGCGACCACGTTCTTCCCGCGTCCTCGGTTACATATATGTTGTGGTCATGACGCAGCCACGCGCGCCCCTTCTGACCCGGCGCTGCCAAAACACATTCCCACCGCGTTGTATCGCTTGTGCTCGGCACGGACGGAAACGTCCTCATCATCCGCCACGTTTCTCCGCCGTCATAGGTGACATAAACCTCCACGCCCTGATTGTAGTAGGCAATATTGCTGTTTACCTTATCAAATTCAAGAAGGTTACATACATAGTTCCAGCGGGATATATTTTTCACAATGCTGCTCTTTGACATCACCCACGTTTCGCCAAAGTCCTCCGATTTCCATATTCCCTTGCCCTCGCCGCTTGAATTTCCCAGCGATGCGACAAGTATTGTCGGATAACCGTTTTCGTTCAGGGTCGGCGATACGGTTGAATCAAGTATACCGTATTCATTGTTCCATGCAACATTTCGCATTGTACGTCCGTAGTCGGTTGAAACCGATACGGATGACGTACCGTAAACATTGTCCGTTTCATAGCCTGTTCTTACCACAAATGACGGGTCAGCCTCGCAGAAATTAAGTCCCGAGCCTTTGCCGACCTGCGGCAGAAGTGTTTTTGCAAGGCTGTCCACCCGCTCCGAAACCTTTGTTCCTCTGTCCATTACGTTTGCAAGCAGCCCCGGCGCCTTTGACGAAGGACTTGAAAGAAAACAAAGACAGCACAGCTCCTCTATTCCGACGTCTATGCTTGTCGGCTCAAGCCTTTCCGCATACATATCCGGGAAATAGTAAATACCGAATCCCCATATCATATAAAACGCCTTTGGATTTTTGGGGTCAGCCATGCACTGCGCGCCGCTTGTCGTCTTTCCCAAATACGACCACGTTTCTCCGCCGTCAAGGCTTCTGTAGGTCTGCATGGTATTTGAATGCCACGTCGGACCAAAACAGATAATCGTTCCCGGCTTTGCGGGGTCAACCACGAATGCGTTATACGCGTCGCCCGGCTTTGCCTGCTCTACGTCAGGCGAAATATTCTTCCACTCATCATTTTCGCACTTAAAAAGACCGCCCGAATATTCCTTTTCGTTTCCCATAACGTCCTGTGACGAAGCATATAACACACCGTCCGCAAGCTGCATACGCGCCGGCTGCACCGGCGAATTCTTCATCAGCTTAAAGCTCGCGCCGCCGTCATCGCTCTTGTATACGCCCTGTCCCCATGTCCCCGCGTATATTACCTTACTTTTGCCGTCCGGCATTCTTTCCCTGCCGTCAACAAGAATCGATACTGTACCGCCCGGACAGGATTCGGGACTTACGCCCACGCCGTTGCAGCTTTCCCACGTTCTGCCCGCATTATGACTGACAAACAGTCCGCTGTCATAGCTCCCGCAGTAAACCGTGTTTGAATCGTTCGGGTCAACCTGAATCCACGGTCCCGCAAGACGGCTGCTGTCCACATCGCATATTCGCGCGGGGAAGTCGAGCAGTGTCCATGAAGCGCCCTGATTTTCACTTTTCATAATACCGTTTTTTGCACCAAGCGCGTTGCCCGCAACATAATAAATTACATTTTCATCGTTCGGGTCAAGCGCAAGGCTCAGTACGGTCTGCAAGCCGTCATCCTTAACAAAGTTCAGCGAGTCGGTAATCGGAATCCAAGCCTTTGTTTCCGCTCTCCATTTGTACACGCCGCCGACGTCGGTCGCAACATACATCAAATCGGGATTTTTGGGATGTACCGCTATTTCGTCCACATACCCCTCCGCGCCCATATATACATTGCGCCAGTTATAGCCAAGCAGCTGACGGAACTGCTCCGTGACCTTCTGCGGTACCTCGACGCCTGCGTCTACGGCTTTTGATGCAATACCCAAATCGCCGTCGGTGTAATATCCGAGTCCCGCAAGCTCCGCGAGCCTTCTGAGCGGCGCGCACATCACGTTGTCAATATACCTTTCGCCGACTATCGGAGCCGTTTCGGAAAACGTACGGCTCTCTCCGCCTATGCTTACCCTGATACCGCCGTTTTCGTCCGTTTTAGGATTCCAGCCGAGAGCCTCCGCAGTAAACGCAAGCGGAACAAATATCTCTCCTTCTAAAAGCCTTGCCTCCTTTGCGTCGGCTATAAAGCTTTCGGATATGTTATCGCCTCTTGACCTTGAATAAATATCGCCTATGCCCGAGTAGCTTTTGCGTACATTATTCACATAACATTCGCAGCAGCCGACGCGGACAATTATACCGTCCTCGGCATACCTTGCCGCGTCCGGGTCGGAAATCCCGACCATTCCCCATGTGTTTTGTTCCGCAAGCACAGGCGTTGCCGCAGTAACCGCAAGCGTCACCGCAATAAGTAAAGCCGTTAGTCTGAATTTTCTCATTTTACCGCCTCCTGCGCTTTAATTGTATACTATCAGAATACCCGGATTGCTCCACCGTGCTATCACCACAACCTCGGAGCCGTTTTCGGCTGTTTCGTCATCCAGAATATACGAATACGGTATCGCCTCAATCTGCGCTCTTTCCTTATTGTATTTGTAGCAGTTATAGTCCTTTGCCGAAATAACAAGGTTATCCTTTTCGGTATTCTTTATATCGCCGCGGGCTATTGTTCCGTCCGCCGCGCGGCTGTACGCAAACGGCGAAACAGTAATAAACTGCCCGTTGTCTGCCTTGCTTATCACCCGCCCGTGCATATAAAACACCGGTGCAAGTATATTCGCGCCGCCTGCCGACGAATACGGATTGTCTGTTGACATAAGCGACATATTCCCCACATCAAAGAATTTTTCCACACGGATAATGCTCCACTTCTTGCCGCCAAAGTCCCAGCGTACCAAATCGCCCGCTTCCAGATCGTCCAGCTTGTCATATAAATCGGAGTCAAAGCACATCCTTTCTCTTTCGCCGTTTCTGTCAATCGCGGTTACGGTATACGCAATATCGTCCTCCTGAATGCTTCTTTCCGTCCCCTTGACTATTGCAGAGTTCTGCGCGGTGCTTACCACGCCTGTCGAGGTTGAGTCCGTCCTGAGAAAGACTACCTCCGCAAAAGCGCTGTCCACGTCATTTTTGCAATAGCCGTCAATCAAATATGAGGTATTGTCCTCAACCGTTTTCTTGAAGTATGAATCCTCATTCGTCATATCGGTTTTCGGAATATTCACATACAAAGGATTATATGTCCTTGCATATACAACCGGCTTTGAGTTTACAAACATACGCGAGCTTGACCGCCATGTCGCATACTGCGAGGTCGTATCACAGTAAAACTCGTGCGGGATTGCGTTCGGCGTAAGTATTTCCTTCACCTCGCCCGCCGTATTTAAGGAGTATTTTATCATCTGGCTGATATAGCTGTCCGCCGCGCTGTCATACATTTCCGCCCTTTTAAGCGCATTTTCAATCTTCAGGCTCTCTCCGTTCAGCTTGATTTTATCGGCAAAGTTGTATACCTCAAAACCGTCGTTTGAAATATCGTAGAGCTTAACGCTGCGAATGGGGTCAAGCGTATTCTTCTCCGCAGATATGCGCAAAATCCACGCAAACCTCAGCGAGGTATTCTCCTTATCAAAGTCAGTAAGCTCGCCGTCCGGCGTTAAGTAGAATGTTCCTTCCAGTCCGACTGCAATGTCCGTCATATCCATAGCGTATGCCGTCGGATATTCCGTGCTGTTGATTTCCACTTTCTTATTGCCGGAGCCTATGCGTGTAACCGTGCCTGTTACAGTGTCGCTTGCAAACAAAATCCTTATAACCGGCTCGCCCTGTGTATCGAGCGTTCTTTGCACATTGATAACCGCGTCATTGCTCATATTCTCTGTTTCAAGCATATTGCCTTTGATGTCATAAACCTTTACGTCACCCTCCGACAAATCAAGGTGCTTTGGGTCATGCTTTGTGTATACTGTATTCGTATCGGATTTAAGGCTGTTGATGATAA
>URZD01000038.1 GCA_900552305.1 uncultured Eubacteriales bacterium | reverse complement strand
TAAGTACGGGTCGACCTTGTCCTGCATATCTCCCGGAAGAAAACCGAGGCTTTCGCCCGCCTCGACCGCGGGTCGGGTCAGGATAATCTTGTTGACATCCTTGCTTTTAAACGCTTTTACCGCCATTGCCACTGCGAGGTAGGTTTTTCCCGTTCCCGCGGGGCCTATGCCGAACACAATCGAGTTCTTTTCGATTGTTTCCACATATTTTTTCTGACCGAGGGTTTTTGCGCGTATCGGCGTCCCGCGCGAGGTTATGCAAACGCAGTCCTGACCGAGGGTTTCAAGCTCCTCGCCGTTGCCCTCGCGGATTTGGGATATAACGTATCTTACCTCCTGCTCGCCGAGGGTAGTCCCCGAGGACGCCATTCCGATAAGATTCTGAATTACCCGTATCGCAAGGTCGACGTTTTCCGGCTCTCCGCCAATCTTGACGTCCGAACCGCGGTTGATTACCGCAACGTCAAAGCTTTTTTCGATAAGCCGTATGTTTTCGTCAAAGCTCCCGAAAAGATTTATCAGTGTTTCCATTTTTTCAACTTCAATGTGTCGTTCCATATTAAAATGTAAAGCCTTTCTCAGTTTTGTACATTATTATTCTTATCTATATCATAATTCATATTTTCGATTTTGTCAATCGGTGTTTGCAAAGCAATGTTCTCTATACAGATATATTCTGCCGAAACAGCCACTTTTCCTCCCTCCGACAGCCGATATGTGATATTTTTGTCGGTTACCTCCGCAGCTTTCGGAATTTTTTTGTCCAGCTCGCGGCAAAGCTCCTTTTTTCCGAGGGCAACCGCCTCGTCAATGCTGCGTTTTTTCTTTTCGGGACGAAAGGCGCGGTAGGTTTCGCAGCCGACAAAAACGGACGGCGCGGGAACGCCCGGAATCCGATACTCCGTTTTTTTATCCGTTTTCTCACTGTATTCGTACGGCTGTTTACCGTTTAAAAACAAATTTAAAGATTTGCCCATTACCTCAACGCGATAACGCTTTGTTTCATCGCCTGTAAATATTTTTTCCGTATATTCAAGACTGTATTCGCGCGTTTCGCGATATGCGGTTTTTGCGTAAACCTCGCCGAAGGAGTGCGCGTAGCGTATGCCGCTTGTCACACTGTCAACCGCGCCGCTTACAAGAAGGTCGCCCTTTTCAACCATATCGCCGACCTTTACCATTGACTGACCCTCGCGGATTTCGGTTTTTTCTATTATTCCGTCATTTGACGCAACAAGATTGCACGGAATATCGCGCCCAACCTCGCGCTTTGTATCAAGCCGCTCCTTAATCTCGACATACACTCTGGAGCCTTTTATGTTTATACCCACCCATGCCGCATCGTCCAGTTTGGTCATCATAAGATTCTGCACCTCGTGGTGGTCTATCTTTCGGATTGCCGCGCCGGGGTAGACGCCCGACTCTGCAAGGCTGCGCATTACCTCACCCGCTGCAATGCGTTCGTTGCCGGAAATATCGATTCCCACAACATGGGACGAAAAATACCACATGACAGCCGCAAACAGAACTATTCCCAAGACAATCGGTTTTCTGTTTCTGTAGCGGTAAAGGTAGAACGGAAGTCCGCAGCGTTTGACTATACGCACTCTCGTCCGCGTTTTTCTTGCAATCCGGCGCAGCCGCGCAAAGTCGGATATGTTTACCGACGCCTGAATCCGATTTTCGCCGCAGCGGCGGACATCCCACAAAAATATTTTTCTGTGCATACATATATTAAGGAAGCGTTCGGTAAAAAATCCGTCGGCACAGATTACCACGTGTCCTTTTATCTTACCCGCAAGACTTACAAGCGACACTTAACCGACCTCCCCGCCGACAAACTCCAGTTTTTTAATTTTTCCCGAAACGCAGAGCATATCCTCCGTAATGGTTTTCACTTCAAGCTTTGCCCCTTCAAGGCGCAGCCTGTATGACTTCCCCTCGACAAGTATTCTGCTTTCCGTGTATTCGCTGATTCCTTTG
Organism: uncultured Eubacteriales bacterium; assembly: GCA_900552305.1. Classification (GTDB taxonomy): domain Bacteria; phylum Bacillota; class Clostridia; order Monoglobales; family Monoglobaceae; genus UMGS1494. Next base: position 11,641 of record URZD01000038.1, on the reverse strand, counting down.
CAGTTTTCTATGGCAACCTCTCGGTTTCCTATAAAAACCAGCTTTGGTACGTCAAGAATAAGCTCCTTTGAAACATCTACCGAGTCGGCAAGCCGTTCCCTTGCAGTCAGCTTTTCCATCGCCGCAGTTTTTCGTTTACGCAATATTTACACCGCCTTTGAAATTCCTTTTGGGTTAGTAAATTTTATGCTTAAACGGATTGCTTCATGAATATAAATTAAAAGATAAAACTATTTGTATGGAGCGGAGAAAAAATGAAAAGGATTCCGAAAATTATTTTACTTATATGCGTTCTGTATCTCACCGTCTGCCTTATCGTCTCGCCGCACGTTTGCATGAATGCAGGGAGAGCCGCCGCCGAGCTGTGCTTTGACAGCGTTATCCCGTCACTGTTTCCGTTTTTTGTTTGCAGCGGACTTTTTGTCGCACTCGGACTTGCGGGAAAGGCGGGAAAATATCTGTCGGTTGTAATGCGGCCGCTTTATAATGTCCCGGGCGCAGGCGCTGCCGCCCTCATTCTCGGCATAGTAAGCGGCTACCCCACAGGCGCGGTATGCGCCGCGTCATTGTACGGTGCGGGGGAATGTACCAAAACCGAAGCGGAGCGGCTGTGCGCCTTCTGCAACAATTCGGGACCTCTGTTTATTATGGGAGTGGTTGCGTGCGGCATACTGCACACACCGCGGGTCGGAAAGCTCCTCTACATATCCCATATCCTGTCGGCGCTCCTTTGCGGCTTGTGTTTCAGATTCTATAAATATTCGGAGCGCAAAAACCATATATCGCTGCCGCCGTCGGGCGGCGCGGGCAGTGCAAAAGGCGTGTCGCATCTCGGCGAGGTCATCGACACGTCCGTTATAACCATGCTCCGCGTCTGCTCCTATGTTATTTTGTTTTCGGTTACGGCGGCGGTTATCCCGGGCGGAAGGCTGCGCCCGTACCTCCATTCTATTCTGGAGATAACAGGCGGCATAAACGCGCTTGCGCGCTCTATCCGCGAGCCTATGATTTTGCTCCCCGCGATTTCGTTCTTTATCGCATTCTCCGGTATATCGGTAATTTTTCAGGTTTACTCGGTCATCTCGCCCGTTGGCCTTTCAATCGCGCCATATATTTTCGGCAAGCTGATTCAGGGGGTTTTTTCCTTTATAATTACCTATACCCTGCTGCTCCGCTTTCCCGAAACCCGGGCGGTCTTTTCCGACTCTGCCGCCGCTGCGTCATCTGCTTTCGCGTCTTCGCCGTGGGGTACGTTTTTCGCCGCGCTTTTATCCTCGGCGGCGGGCGGAATAATTCTGCTTATCTGCGCCGCCGCAGCGAAAAGACTGTGTATAAGAAAAAACGGCTGCCGCGGTTAATACCTTTGTACTTAGGGATAGGAAAAAATGCTCCAGAACGAACAAACTGAACCCGACGGCGTTCGTCGCTGCTCGCGTTATTTCCTCCGATTTTCGCCACGGGCGAAAACCAATCGTCTTTACGCGGCTACTCCTCCTTCGTCAAAAGCCGTAGCTTTTGACGAAAAAAGGCGAAACAGGTCTTAAAAGCGATGCTGATTTTGTAAAATCAGTTAAGCGCAGTTAGACTTATTTCGCCACCCAAGCGGGTCAGTTTGTTTGTAGCAAAAAGGTATAAATTTAAGAAAACTCGAGTATTATGAGATTTTTCTACCTACAGATTAAAACCTTGACTACATTTAATGATAATATTGTATTTTTATCACCTTTTTGCGGTCTGGACTTTTTTACATCCCTTCTGTTTAGTCTGTGAACATAGGCGTTGACAAATACCTGTCGCCTGTATCAGGAAGAAGTGCAACAATTACCTTGCCTTTGTTTTCCGACCGCTTTGCAAGCTGCAGCGCCGCATATACCGCAGCTCCCGAGGAAATTCCGACAAGGATTCCTTCCTTGCGCGCAATCGCTCTGCCTGTTGCAAACGCATCCTCGTTTTCAACCGCTATAATCTCATCATATATATCCGTGTTAAGCGTCTCCGGAACAAATCCCGCGCCTATACCCTGAATCTTGTGCGGTCCGGGAGTTCCCTTTGACAAAACCGGAGATCCCGCAGGCTCTACCGCAACAGCCTTTACGTTCGGATTCTTGGATTTAAGATATTCGCCTACACCGGAGAGCGTACCGCCCGTGCCTACGCCCGCAACAAATATATCAACCCTTCCGTCCGTGTCGTTCCATATCTCGGGTCCTGTTGTGGCAAGGTGTGCCGCCGGGTTTGCAGCGTTTGTGAACTGGCTTGGGATAAAGCTGTCCGGGGTTTCTGCCGCAAGCTCCTCCGCCTTTGCTATCGCGCCCTTCATGCCCTTTGAGCCTTCGGTAAGTACCAGCTCTGCGCCGTATGCTTTGAGCAGATTTCTGCGCTCCACACTCATCGTTTCCGGCATGGTAAGAATGATTTTGTAGCCTCTTGACGCCGCAACGGCCGCAAGCCCTATGCCCGTATTGCCGCTTGTCGGCTCTATAATAACAGAGCCGGGTTTAAGCAGCCCCTTTTTCTCCGCGTCATCAATCATCGCTCTTGCGATTCTGTCCTTTACGCTGCCCGCCGGGTTAAAGTATTCAAGCTTTGCAAGCACAGTTGCCTGTAACCCGTTTGCCGCCTCAATGTTTTTAAGCTCAACCAGCGGTGTGTTTCCTATCAAATCCGTAATTTTTTCATATACTTTCATAATCTTTTTTCTCCTTTATCTGATATAATTTTTATAAGTATTTCTGTTATTCCCTGTGTCAACATCGCTTTCCCCAAGATATGTTCATTACGCTCGCCTCTGTAATTCCTATAATACCTACTTATTTTATAGGATATATTATAACAGCATAAATTCGCTTTGTCAATAGGTTTTTTTAATTTTTTTTAAATTTATCGTGATTGACAGGCGGATTTCTTTATGATAGAATTTAATGAAGAAGGAATTTTGGGAAGGGGCGGCTTAAAAATGACGCTGCAGCAAATACTGTACGCAATAACCATATCGGAATTCGGCTCAATGAACAAGGCGGCAGAGGCGCTTTTTATCGCGCAGCCTACGCTGACAAACGCGATAAAGGAGCTTGAACGCGAGGTCGGCATAAGCATTTTCCGAAGAACGGGCAAAGGCGCCGTTCCGACAGCCGAGGGCAAGGAGTTTTTGGTTTACGCGCGGCAGCTTTATCAGCAGTACGATTTGTTATGCCGCAAATACTCGGACAACGCCAATATAAAACGTAAATTCGGCGTGTCGGCGCAGCATTATTCGTTTGCGGTAAAAGCGTTTGTCGAAACGGTCAAGCGTTTTGATACCCTTAACTATGACTTTGCGATGCGCGAGTGCCAGACAGCCGCCGTAATCGAGGACGTCAGCACCCTTAAAAGCGAAATAGGAATACTGTACCTTAACGATTTTAACAGGAAGGTAATAAACAAAATTCTGCGCGACAACGGACTGGAGTTTCACTACCTTATAGGCTGCCGCGCATATGTATATATATGGAAGGGACACCCTTTGGCAAAGAAGAAGTCGATTGACTATGACGAGCTGCGCGATTATCCGTGTCTGTCGTTTGAGCAGGGCGAAAAAGGGTCGTTTTATTTTGCCGAGGAAATATTGAGTACAAACGAATACCCGCGCAGCATAAAGGTTTCCGACCGTTCCACAATGCTCAATCTTATGGTAGGTCTGGGCGGCTATACACTCTGTTCGGGAATAATATGCGAGGAGCTGAACGGCAGCGACTTTGTCGCCGTGCCGTTTGAGCCTGATGACGATAATCCGAATCCCGCAATGGAAATCGGATATATACTGAAAAAAGGCGTTCCGCTCAGCGAAATAGGGCAAACCTATATCGAGGAAATGGCAAAATATCTGTCAAATGTTGAGCATACTCCATATGCGGACAACGACTCAAAAGGATTATGATTTTTAATCACTGTGGATATTGATTTTCATTCTTGTGCATTTTCAGGCATAGATAAAAACACCTCTCCTTTGCCCGAACACAACAGACACCAACGCCCGCCCCGCGCAGGCAGCGCGGGGCGGGCGTTTCTGTTCAAATTGATATTTGGCATTACATTTTAATCATATCAGATTTGACTTTTTCATATTTAAAAATATATCATACACCTCGCGGTTAGGCATTTCAAGCTCCGCCGCGACTTTTTTCACAAGCTCCTTGCCGCCGAGTCCGCCATCCGCATACTCACGCAGCAGCTCCTCCGCCGACGGCAGCTCGCCGCGGTGCTTTTTTCTGACGCTTTCTCTGTCCGCGCCGCTCACTATAAGCACAAACTCGCCTTTGGGCGGGGTCTGCTCATAGTACTTTATCGCCTCGGAGATTGTTGTCCGATAAAATTCCTCAAACTTTTTTGTCAGTTCACGCGCGAAAACGATTTTTCTGTCCCCCAAAAACTCCAGCATATCGTTAAGAGTTCTGAGCAGCTTATGCGGAGCCTCGTAAAATATGAGCGTCCTTGTATCGTCCTGTATTTCTTCAAGATGAATTTTTCGGTTTTTCTTATTCGTTGTCAGAAATCCCTCAAACGAGAAACGTCCGGTCGGCATTCCGGACGCGACAAGCGCACAGGTAAACGCCGACGGTCCCGGCAGCGGCACAACCTTGATACCCTCGTCAATGCAGAGCCGTACCAAATCCTCGCCCGGGTCAGAGATTGCCGGCATACCCGCGTCGGAAACAAGCGCAAGATTTTCGCCCGATTTAAGTCTTTCAATAAGCACAGAACCCTTCTGCGCCTTATTATGCTCATAATAGCTTGTCATCGGCACGTTAATATCAAAATGATTAAGAAGTTTAAGCGTATTCCGCGTATCCTCCGCCGCAATAAGGTCAACCGATTTAAGGATTTCCAGCGTCCTTACCGTCATATCCCCCAAATTGCCTATCGGGGTCGGGCAGAGATAAAGTTTTCCGTAGGTATTCAAATTAAAAACTCCCTTGCATCATAAATTTATTTTCAAAGCGTTCGCGCGGCTTCTAACCGTTCCTACCGTAAATCCGATTGATTTCATCGGTATATTCCCCGCTTTCGTCATGAACATAAAGCGGCGGTTCAAGAAACAGCTTGGGACGTCCGTGCTTTGCGCCCTCAATCAGTATCATTGTCGCGGTTTTGCCCGCGCAAGGATGCACAAACCGCAGCCGTTTCGGCTCGATTCTTGCGCCGCGCATAAGGCAGATTATGTCCGCAAGCCGCTCCGGTCGGTGTATCATAGCGAGCTTTCCGCCCGGCTTCAGCAACGCGGCAGCCGCGTCAACTATGTCGCCGAGCGTGCAAAAAATCTCGTGGCGGGCAATCGTGAGCGTATCGGCTGCATTTTTCAGTCCGCCCATGTTCTCCTTATACGGCGGGTTGCAGGTTATGTTATCAAAAACGCTTTTTCCGAACAGCTCGGGCGCTTTTTTCAAATCTCCGTCAGCTATGCTGATTTTTTCTTCAAGTCCGTTAAGGCGTACGCTCCGCTGCGCCATTTCCGCGACCTCCGACTGAATCTCAATCCCGCATATGTGCGCCGCAGAAGTCTTTGCCGAAAGCAGTATCGGAACAATGCCGTTGCCCGTACACAGGTCAAGCACACGGCTGTTCTTTTTAACCGACCCCTTTGCAAAGTCGGAAAGCAGCACCGCGTCAATGCCGAAACAGAATCCCGACGGATTCTGAATAAGCCTTAATCCGTTAAGCTGCAAATCGTCCACACGCTCGTGCGGCAATACAAAATCGTTACTCATGCAAATACCAATCCTAAACCTTTTTTATTTATTCTATTTTATCAAATTTTCTATATAATTTCAATAGTGAATATTTTTTCCATAAACTGGGAAAAATCACATATAGAAGGGAGGAAAAAGGAGTATTCGGGAGCAAATTCGGTAAAAATCGGACGATTTGCAAATTGAGAGGCGGTCACGCAAAGTCAAAAGAGGTGAAAGAATTTAATTCCGAATAATCAAATTTGACTTTTTGCCATAAAAGGTATATAATCAACTTGTATTTTTATAAAAACGTTGTGTTTAAAAAGCACAACCAAACAGAGGTGATTGGATGATAAACGGTCTGAAGGATAGAAAGTTTGACATATCCTCATCAGCCAGAAGAATTATCCTCGTTGCCGCTCTCGCGGTTTTCGGAATTGTCACCGCAGTAGGCGGCGTTTATGCGGCAAGCAAAAGAGTTACCATTGCGGACGGGGAAAATTCTTCAAAAGAAGTTACTACATTTAAAAGATATGTTGACGATGTTCTTGAATCAAACGGAATTGCGCTTTACGACGGCGACAAGCTGAATGTCGAAAGGGACAGCCGCATCAGGGACAATATGACAATAGAGATATACAGAGCATTTACGGTCGGAGTGACCGAAATGGGCGAAAGAAAAGAGTACAGAACGACAAAACACACAGTGGGCGAGGCTCTTGCCGAGCTTGGTCTGAACGCAAAGGATACAGACAAAACCACGCCGGGCTTTTATGACGAAATCTCGGCAAACACGGAAATTACGCTCATACGCACCTCGCAGGATATTGTTGAAATAAGCGAGGAAATTCCGTACGAGTGCAAGGAAAAAATCAACAAAAGCCTTGCAAGCGGTCAGCAAAAGCTGGTTCAGGAAGGCAAAACCGGTGAGAAAAAGGTTTCGTACCGTATCGCATACGAGGACGGAATCGAGGTTGCGCGCGAGAAAATCAGCGAGGAGGTTGTCTCCGAGCCTGTCGAACAGGTAAAGGAGATTGGGCCGCGCAAAAAGATAGAACATTATCAGATTGCCTCTGCGGGCGCAATACAGACCTCGCGTAGCGGAAATCTGGCATACAGCAGGGTAATCACGGCGAACGCCAGCGCATACGATGCGTCAAGCTGCGGCAAAAGCGCGTCACACTCCGGATACGGCGTGACGGCAACCGGCGCGGCGGCGGTAAAGGGCGTTGTTGCGGTTGATCCGTCCGTTATCCCGCTCGGAACAAGAATGTATATCGAAAGCGCCGACGGATCCTATGTTTACGGTACCGCGGTTGCAGCAGACACCGGCAGCGCGATAAAGGGAAACAGAATCGACCTCTGCTTTAATACCCGCGCCGAGGCCCTCGGCTTTGGTCGGCGCAGCGTCAAGGTCTATATTTTAAACTAAATGATGAATTAAATATCACTTGTTTGGGGATGTAAAAATCAGTTTTTACATCCTCTTTTTTTTGCATGTATAAAAAAATTTTTTAAAAACCTCTTGACAAATAAGTTTTACAGTTGTAAAATATAAATGTATTACATATGTAAAACTTGTTTTAAAGGAGGATTGACAACATGGCGGAAAAGGAAATCAGCAGAGCGGAGCTTGAAATCATCCAAATATTATGGGATTTGTGCAAGCCCGCTAAGACTCAGGAAATATGCGATTATTCAGGCGGCAGTCCGCGCAATTACAGTACAACGGCGACTCTGCTCGGGCGCATGAAGGAAAAAGGCGCGGTTAAGTCGGAAAGGGTCGGCAAGACCTTCTATTACTCGCCGCTTATCAGCAAGACGGAGTATGTAAACGCGCAGACGAAACGCTTTATAAGCAGGCTTTATGACGGCTCGGTCAAAACTCTTGCCGCGGCGCTTTTCAGCAGCGACAAACTTACCGCCGCCGACATGACGGAACTGCGCGACCTGCTTGAAAAGCGAATTGAGGAAGGCGGAAACCACCATGATTGAGCGGTTGTTTTTCTACATTCTTATCGCATCGGCTGTAGGCACAATGCTCGGAATCGTTCTTCTTTGCTTTGAGCCGATAAGCCGCCGCGTATTCAGTCCGACATGGCAATACTGCCTTTGGATTGCCGTACTCGCGGTCATGCTGCTGCCGCAGCCGCTTTGCATTACACGCTTTGCTCCCGATACTCCGGTGCAGCAGGTATACGAAAAAACCGAGATAATCCGCGGCTCGGTTTTAAAATACGAACCGCAAAAAAGTGCACAGCCGCACATTATGCCGAAAATTCGGCAAGCCGCAAGCGTTGTATGGCTCACGGCTGCTGTTTTGATTTTTTCCGTAAAAGCGGTTAAGTATGTTATTTTCAGAAGAACGGTGTATCGGCACTCGCAGAAATGCACTGCTTGCGAAAATATCCCGAAACGGCTTGACGTGCGGTGTACAAAAATGCTTGATTCGCCCATACTTATCGGCTATATAAAACCGATACTTATTCTTCCGGAGGACGCTCTCGGCTCGGATTCGCTCGGTCTGCTACTCGCGCATGAGCTGACGCACTATCGGCGGCACGACACCGTATTCAAATGGCTTGCCACACTCGCCGCAAGTGTTCACTGGTTTAATCCGTTCGTGTACATGTTTCGCAAAAAAGCCGATGAAGCCTGCGAGGTTTCCTGTGACTGTGCGGTAATGCGCGGTCTTGCGGCGCAGGAACAAGCTCGCTATATGCGGCTGATTCTTGATATGCTTGAACATTCGTTTGTCCAAAGAAACGCGCAGGCTGTCGGAATATCGGGGAGCAAACGCACCATGCTGCGCCGCATACAACTAATCGGCAATCGGCGGCTTATCCATATGCCGATTACGGCGTTTTCGGTTATCTTCGGAATATTTTTGCTCTCAACAAGCGTATTCGCGGGAGGGGTACTGCGCGGCACGGTTTTTCCGAAGCGGCAAGCTCCGACCGAAATTTTTAAAAGTGTTACCGCCGCAAGCGATTCGCTGATAAAACCGTCCGACAGCACGAACAATAGGGTAAACACGGCACACAGTGAAAACAACAGCACCAACGCGGCGCACAGCGATGCCGAAAACACGGCGGATTTGCCGCCGCTCCCCGAAAATTCGAACGCGGAAACTCCCGCAAATACGGAAAGCTCCGCCGTGAACAATGCCGAAGTTTCCGCAGCGGAGCCGCTGCCTGTTTCCGAGACGGATTCCGCGGAGGATATACCGCGGCACGTCAACGGCATAACAAACACATTAAGCTACACAAACGGCTGCGCAAGCAGCGTCCGCAGCATAAGATGCGACAGCTCCGGCAACATAGCCGTTATGTTTAATCTTAATGCGGAAAGCATTGTCGAGCTTTCATTTTACGATTCGCAAAGCGCGGCGTTCATCAGCGCCGTCCGCGTTCCCGCAGCAGGCAATACGGTTAATGTGTTTGACGGCTTTGACCCCGACACGTCTTATGACATAACTTTGAAATGCCTGACAGGTTTCGACTGGAAAATCGAAGGCAGCTATACGGTTTTGTAAAAAAATTTTTATACACAGGAGGATTTAAAAATGAAAAAATTTGTCAGCTTAATTACTGTAATATTTATGATTTGCACACTCTCTGTTTCCGCGCTCGAAATTACCGACGAGCAAAAAGCCGACCTTTCAAGGCTCGGTATTATGGTTGGTGACGAAAACGGAAACCTTAATACGGAAAGTCCGATAACCCGCGCGGAGCTTGCAAAGATGCTTTGCGTTGCCGGAGGTCTTTCCGCCGAAGGCAGTACCGATGCTTCCGCCTTTCCTGATGTCACTCCCGCCCACTGGGCATACGCATATATCTGCGCCGCAAGGGACGCGGGACTTGTTGTCGGCGATGAAAACGGATTTTTCAACCCCGAAATGAACGTCACAAACGAGGAAACTGTAAAAATGATTGTCAGCCTTATCGGTTATTCACCAATGGCTGTTTCAACCGGCGGATTCCCCGCGGGATATAACGCGACCGCCGCACGGCTCGGACTTACCGCAGGCTTGGCTCTTGCGCCCGCCCAAAGCGCGACGCGAAACGATGCGGCAATTATGCTTTCAAAGGCTTTGGACATTCCGCTTATGAAGATGAACGACCACGCAAAAGGCAGTGAGGATGCGGATGAATTTGTAGTTCTTGACGGCACAGTCAGCGGTTTCCCGCTTGAAACGCTGAGGATAAAGCTTGACGGCAAAAATTAGATTTTTCCGCCGCTCGGCGTCGCAAATGTAAATTAAAAGTGACACTCCACACAAAATCGGAATGTCACTTTTATTATATGAACAGCCGTTTTCATCACCTGTATCGGTCTATATCCGCAAGCGTAACGCCCTCGTGAAGGGCAATGTTAATGCCGTTTGCTATTACCCCGGAAATCTCGTCAACCACCGTATCGACCTCCTTGGGCGTTACTACAAAATTGCCGTAGTCCGCCGTCAGCACCTCCTTTATCAGTCCGTACTTGTCCTCATCCGATACGGTTTTAAGGATTTTATACAGAGGTTTCCCCTCGCCCGCGTTCAGCTTCAGCTCCTCCAAAATCAGCTCTATCGTGTCTGACGTAATGGTTGCGGCGTCCACAACGGTCGGAACGCCTATCGCGATAACCGGGACATTAAGCGTTTTTTGGTCGAGTGCGAGCCGTCTGTTGCCTATTCCCGCGCCCGGCGTTATTCCTGTGTCGGTAATTTGGATTGTGCTGTTGACGCGCTCCATTCGCCGCGAGCACAGCGCGTCTATCGCTATTATCAGTGACGGTTTTACACGCTCCGTAAGTCCGAGGACAATCTCCGCCGTTTCGACCCCGGTTATTCCGAGTACGCCCGGCGACACCGCGCAGACCGGGCGCAGGCGGCTGTCGATTTCCTCCGGCATATACTCAATCAAATGCCGCGTAATCAAAACCGATTTTACGGTTTTGGGACCGAGAGCATCGGCGGTAATGTTCCAGTTTCCAAGTCCGATAACCAAAACCGTATCGTCCCTGTTCAGCCTGATAAGTGCCGAAAGTTCCTTTGCACAGACGCGGCACGCGTCCTCATAAACCGACTGCTTATCAGTCAGATCGCTCGGCATATCTATTGTTATATATGTTCCCATATTTTTGCCGAGCTTTTTTTCTCCGTCTTTGTCGGTTATCCGCACTCTTGTTATCAGTATTCCGCCGTCCGTGCTTTCCTCCTCTGCCTCCACGCCCTCCGTTTCGGTTGCCGCAGAGCTTTCTATATACATCTCGCGTGCCTCGACCGCAAGGTCTGTTCTTGCATTAAACGCCATTTTATCAATTCCCTTCTTTTTGTATATATTGTTCCCGTTTATTTGCAAAATAAAAGTATTTCGGAAAATTGAAATAATTTTTCCGGGGTATACTAAATATATAAAAAAGGAAGGAGAAAAAAATCATGAAGGAATTTATATACACGATTACGGACGAAAACGGCATCCACGCCCGCCCCGCGGGACTTTTAGTCAAAAAAGCGTCTGAATTTGAGTCAGAAATCACAATACGCCTCGACAAAAAATCCGTCGATGCAAAAAAGATTTTTTCCGTTATGTCGCTCGGTGCCAAAAACGGCGACACTGTTTCCGTATCGGTCAGCGGAAGCGATGAGGAAAAAGCCACGAAAGAGCTTTCCGAATTTCTTAAAACCAATCTTTAAATCGTTTTTACCGGCAGCGACAGCTCAATATTATGGCAAATTTAACAGCGGTGCAGCGGGCAAAAACACGGGCATATACCCTCATTAATTTAGACACGTGCAAAATAAAACAGCAGTACGGATTTAAAATCCGTGCTGCTGTTTTATTACATAAAAACCTAACAGAAAAATTTATTTTACCGCAATTATAAAAGCCGACTTGTCTATAATTCAAGCAAATCCGCGCTTTTCATTTTGCCGATCAATT
>URZD01000037.1 GCA_900552305.1 uncultured Eubacteriales bacterium | reverse complement strand
GCGTTTTTAACATTTTAACAGCCCTTATTATTATTATTAAAATAATATAATTCATTCTTTGAAAAAACCGCTTCGCGGTTTTCGGCTGCTCCGTCCGAGCCATCCTCCGCGCCCCATTTCCAGTCGCCGTTCTGATCCAAGTCGGGGTCGTTCGTATATCCGAGGTAGTCCTCCGACGCCGTTTTTTTACTTTCCTCTGCTGAAATGCCGATTACGTTCAGAATCCATGCCGCAAACTCCGCGCGCGTAACCAGTGCAACCGGCTCCTTCTCCTCCGTGTCGCCCAAAAGCGAAAGGCTTTTTAAAAATGAATGCGCCCTTGTGTACGCCGCGTCATTTTCCGCCGCAGCGTCCGACGTATCCGCAAATCCGATGCTGCCTACGCACATTATGCCCGCCAGACAAAGGCTTAGAATTTTCTTAAATGCTTTCACTAATTCAACCCTCCGTTTCTGATTTCGTAAACGCGGTACATCAGTACTGCCGCCTCCGCTCTTGTGATTGTTGATTTCGGCGCAAACTTTCCTTCAAAACCGACAATGATTTCGGCATTTGCAAGAGCCGATACCGCCTCGGACGCATATTCATCGATTTCCGCCGCATCGTCAAACAGCGCCGCTGTCTTTTTCTTCAGCTTTATCCCGTCACGGTCAAGCATACGGTAAATCATAACGCACACGTCCTGCCGCGTAATATTTTCGTTCGGTGCAAAATGCGAGCTGTCAACACCGTTTACCGCATCAATTCCGCTCAACGCGGAAACAAACGGATAATACCATTCGCTGTCCGCAACGTCTGCAAACCCGGATACCGCTCCTGTTGTGTTCACGCCGAACACGCCGCAGATTATCTTGCAGAGCTGCGCTCTTGAAAGCGGCTCGCCCGGCGCAAAGCTCGTTTTTGAATAACCCGAGATAATGTTCGCGCGCACGAGCTTTTCCACACTGCTCCGCGCCCATTCAAAGTCATTCAAATCCGCAAAGCCTTCGTCCGCGCTCTGCACGTTATTCCCGTCAAACGGAGTAACGCCGCCTATACCGCCGCCTACGCCGTAGCTCTGCGAACCTCCTCCGCCGCCACCGCCGCCGGAGCCGCCGCTGCCGCTGCCTTTTCCGCTGCTGCTGTCATTCGATGAGGAAATTTTTGTGTTCAGAATACTCTGCGCATCGCTAACCGTCTTTATACGGTTTTCCTCCGCCGCAAGCAAAAGTTTTTTCAGCGCTGCCGTTTTGCTGTTGCCGCTGCTGTTGTATACGGTAAGGTCAAAATGCTCGCTGTACCTTGATAAAACCTCCGCCATGCCGTCCGTTCCCTTGTTTGCATATATCTCCGTTACAACCGTCTTGTCCTCAACATCCGTTTCAAACGCCTTTTGAGAGTTGTATTTCGTATCGGACGCAGCAAGCCGCGCCGCCAGACTGCCGATATATCTTTCATTGAGTTTTTTTAATGTGGCGTTGTCCGCAATGCCGAGCGCTTCGCGGCTGTCGGTCAGAATTTTTGCGATTGTCTGCGAATCCGCGTCCTCAATCGCTTTTATAAGTCCGATTCGGTTTAACGCTTTCATCATACCGTCAACCGTGATTTCCTCTGTTGAGATAAATTCTGCTATATCCGCCGCCTTGCCGCCGGCGAGCGCCTTGCCCAGCCACGAGTCGGCATAGGTCAGCGCCTCCGCATTTTCGGTCAGTATACGAGTGTTTTCGCTGACATTCTGTTTGTTTTCAACAAGCTGCGTATATATAACGTTCAGCTCCGACAGCAGATAAATTTCCAACAGGCTGCTGCCGTCCTCCGCCCTGTATTCGGCAGCGTCCTCAATCTGCGCCGCTGTTCTGAGCTTGAATTTTCCGCCCTTTGCAAGCCGCTCCTTCAGATTTACGGTAAATCTGTAGCTGCCGTCGGCGGCGGTTTTGCTCATATCGATTATCTTCAGTCCGCCGTTTTCGTCCTCAACAAGCAAATTTACCGCTATGCCCGACTCAGCTCTTTCCAGTCCGCCCTCGACGGTCAGGATTTCTTCCATAGCCTCAACCTCGCATTTTGTGATACTGTTCGCCCACGCTGCAGTGTTGGAAACCGCAAAAACCGTACACGCAAGACAAAACGCCCATTTTTTCAGGTTCATACTCATCTCTCCCTTTCGCTGTGTGTCTTATTTGCTGCCGTTCTTTCTCCATTCGTCATACTGTTTCTGACACTCGGCAACGATTTTGTCCGCGCCCGCAGCCTTCAGCTTCTTTATATAATCCGGCAGAATCGTTTCCGGGTCATAGTCGCCGCAGGTAAGCGAACGGTTAAATTCCGCCTTTACGTTTGCGCACGCGGCGGTTTCGGTACTGAGCGCCTCCAAATCCGCTGTAAAGCCGAGCGCGGGCGACGGTTTAAGGCTCTCGTTGAACTCTCTTAATATGTCGTGCTTGTTTTCCGCTTCGCCTTCAACAAGGTAGTTAATGAACACGTTTCCGAATTCCCACTGCATTCCGTTGTTTCCGTAACCGCTGTTCTCAATCGGACGGATTGTATTATCGTCTATCTTTTCATAGTTTACGCCCTCTATTCCGTATACAATAAGATTGTTTAGGTATGGGTCTGTGTTGAACATTTCAAGGAACCGCATTACTTTTTCAGGCTGCTTACAGGTTCTTGAAATTGCCATAACGGAGCCTACCGCGTCCGTTCCGTGGATATAAGCCGGCGAAATTTCCACCTCACTGTACGGGTACTTGCGCGTTGAGCTGATTTCCATTGCGCTGATTCCCATTTTCAAATCGGGTCTTATTTCAACAAAGTGGTTTTCCTCATTTATGTACTGGACCGTATCATAATCCTGACGTGTATAACCCCTAAGTCTGTTTTCCCTTATCCTCTCGCACGCTTTTTTATAGGCGTCGGTCTCGACAAGATTTACAACCTTTGTTGTATCTCCGTCAAGAATAATTCCCGCCGGAAACGACATTTGCTCGAACTGAATAAAATCAATCGCCGATGCCGTGCCGTATTCTATGAGAGGAACCATATCCGGCTCCTTTTCCTTTATAATATCCAGAATAGGGTACAAATCCTCCCACGTCTTTACCTGACTCATGCTTTCCGAAAGTCCGTATTTGTCGGCGATATCCTTGCGGTACAAAAAGCCCTGACCCACGCCCTTGTCCTTGTTTGCCGGTATTCCGTAGCTTACTCCCTTAATTTTTGAGCCTTTCAGAAAATCCTCACTCAGCATTTCCTTTGTTTTCGGCGCATACTTATCTATCAGCTCGTCAAGCGGCAGAAAAGCGTTCTTTGCCACATTCTGGCGGTATGTGTCGCCGCTTACCCATGCTATGTCAAACTTATCGCCGCCCGCCATCATTACGTTCAGATGCTCCGCATACGGCGTCCATGACAAAAAGTGCAGCTTCAACTTTACGTTCAGCTTGCCCTCAAGGTACTTGTCAACCGCCTGCTCTATCGGCTCCACATTCTCCGGAACTGTTCCGCATACATGATACCAGTCAATCGTGTATGCCTCCTCATCGCCGTTTCCTTCCTTCTTTCCGCAGCCTGTGGTAAACAGCGCTGCCGCTGTTGCACATACAAGCGCCCCTGCAAGAACTCTCTTAAATTTCATCTTCACTACCCCTTTTATAATATTTTTTAATTTTAGCGTTTTAATTTTTGATGCGCATTAGCTATTTGCTTAACCCTTTACCGCGCCGATTGTAAGTCCCTGTATAAAATACTTCTGAAAAAACGGATATGCAAGAACTATGGGACCTACCGCAAGAATACACATTGCCATTCTTGCGCCTTCCTTGGGCATATCAGCTATTATTTTGCCTGCCTGCTGCATTGCAGTGTTCGACCCCTCCGTCAGCATTGTCAGATTCATAAGTATGTTATAAAGATACAGCTGCAAATTCTGAAGCTTTACGTTTGATGTAAGTATAAGCGCGTTGTAGTAATCGTTCCAGTAGCCAAGCATTGCAAACAGCGCGATTGTTGCAAGACCCGGGAGCGAAATCGGCCATACTATTCTGAAAAACGTACGGAACTCGCCGGAGCCGTCTATCCGCGCCGACTCCACGATTGATTCGGGTACCGAGGTTGAAAAAAACGTTTTCATTATTATGATGTTCCACGCACTGTTCACCATAGGCAGAATAAGCGCCCATATCGTGTTGTTGATGTGCAGAAATCTTGTGCAGATAAGATACCATGGCACAAGTCCGCCGGAAAACAGCATGGTGAAAAACTGCAAAAACGTGAAAAATCCCCTGTATTCAAATTCCTTTCTTGAAACCGCATAGGCAAACAGCGCACAGCTCATAACACTGAGCGCGGTTCCGACCGAGGTCGCAATAATCGTTACCCCGTATGCGCGCAAAATCTTTCTGCCGTTCGCAAGCACGTATTCGTATGCGGAAAGACTGAACTTATGCGGTATCATTCTGTACCCGATTTGGTTTAAAACGCTTTCGTCCGCAAACGAAGTACCCAAAACCAGCAAAAACGGATAAAGACAGCTGAACGCAAGCAAAATAAACAGTATATTCAGCAGTACGTTTCCAAACGGTGTTGCCTGATTAAATTCTATGAGCTTATGTTTTTTCCTCATTTTCTTCCTCCATTAAAACAATGATTTCGATTCGTCTATTCTCTTTACAATTCCGTTCGTCAGCACGACAAGCACAAAGCCGATTACCGACTGGAAGAATCCCGCCGCCGATGACATTCCTATATCGCCGTTTACTTTAAGCGAGCGATACACAAATGTGCTTATAACATTCGTCACGGGGAACAGCGCGCCCTTTTCCATGGGAACATTGTAAAACAGTCCGAAATCCGACGTCATAATTCTGCCTATACCGAGTATCATCATAATTATTACTATATTGGAAAGCTCCGGAAGAGTTATGTACCGCATCTGCTGCCGCCTTGTCGCTCCGTCAATCGCCGCCGCCTCGTAAAGAGCGCCGTCGATTCCCGCTATTGCCGCAAGGTATACCACCGTGTTATAGCCAAAGCTTTTCCACACATTCAGAAAGATAATCAAAAACGGCCACAGCTTTGTTTCGCTGTACCAGTCAACCGGCGCTTTGCCCAGTCCCTTTAAAAGCATAGTGTTTACTATTCCCAGACGGAACGATAAAAATGCGAACACAATATAGCTCACAACAACCCACGACATAAAATTCGGAAGCATCATAACCGTCTGATATACCTTTGACATCCTCTTGTTGCGCAGCTGGCTTAAAAGCATTGCAAGCGTAACCGGTATAACCGCGCCGAGAATTATAAACATAATGTTATAGCCGAGAGTGTTCCTTAAAATTATCTTCAAATCGGGATACCCGAACAGAAAATTAAAATTTTTCATTCCGACCCACGGACTTCCGAATATTCCCTTCGCATAGTCAATCTTTTTGAAGGCAACCACTATTCCGAACATCGGCAGATACGAAAAAACCACTGCCAGAAGCGTTCCCGGTACCACCATAAGAAGAAACTGCCAGTTTCTTCTTATCGCCGCGGCAACCCCATTTCTTTTTCTCGATCTTTCAGTACAAATCGTTTCCTGCTGTACTCTTTTTCTCATTATGCCACCTCTTTCTTTGTACAATAATTATATCAAACGCCGTTTATTTCCGTAAATAGACAAAGCTGCCTTTTAAGGTGTAAATATCTATCATTTTTCAGCCGCGTCAAAAATAATGATAAATATTTACACCTAAAAACACTACTTTTATCATTGTAAAAGCGCCGCCGCGTATGTTATAATAGCATTGGGCAATCACCCGTAAAAACGAAAATGCACAAGGGAGACGGATACAATGAATAAGAAATGTAAAATCATATTTTCAGCTTCATTTGCGATTATTTTTGTTTTCCTTTTTTCTTATATACTGAAAATATTTATCTATGACGAAAAGGACTCCGACTCTGTCTCCTTCGGCGAAAAGAACGAAATAACAATTCTTAACAGCTGGAACAGCAGCAAGAAAAACGATGTCCTTTTAAGCCTTATTTCCGAATACGCCGAGCAGCGCCCCGACATTGCAATAACAAACGAAAGCCTGTCGGAACCGGACTTTATTATGCGGCTGCAAACCGATTTCAGCTCAGGTCAGGAAAGCGATATACTTATCGGCTGCCCGAGCTATAATCTCCGCACCCTGTACGAGCGCGGCAAAATCGCAAATCTGTCCGATATACTCCGCAGCGATTCGCTTTGGTATTCCTCCATAGACAAAAACACACTGTCGTTTGCGTCGGTATCCGCCAATGACATATACGGAATTACAACAGAGAGCGAATACATAGCCATGTATATAAACGAAACACTGTTTCACGAATACGGAGTTGCCGTTCCCAAGAATTACAATGACCTTCTTGCCGCAGTTTCGGCATTTAACAGCCGAAAAATAACGCCCATTGCCTGCGGCTTTGCCGACGCTGACGTTCCGATTTACCCTGCGGTCGTGTCCGCTCTCGGCGGAGCGCTTTCCATGAATAACGTGAGCTCCGGCGCGGAAAATCCCGCTCCGTATTTCACCGGCGCACTCGATTACATCAAGCAGCTATACTCCCGCGGCGCATTTTCGGAGGATTGTATGCAAATGACGCGCAAGGACGCCCAAAAGGTTTTTATCAACAATTCCGCCGCAATGATTGTGGAAAGCAGCAGCTTTGCGGGCGATATATGTCTGCAAACTCCGCCGCTTGCTCAGGCGTCCGAAACAAATTACAAAATATACGCATTCCCGGAAATTTTCCCCTCAAACCTTGTATTGACGCACGATCCCAATAGGGACATTCATTACACGGCTATTCCTTACGGCGCGGGAAGCTCGACATTTTTCGCAAGCACAGCCGCATTTGAAAAAAATTACGAAAACACGGTTGATATTCTGAAGTACCTGACGTCAAAACAGTCGTCACACAGCTTTTATATGAAAACAAAGTATATGTGCTGTATCAAAAACGCAACGGATAACGAGCCAAAGCGTACGCTCATAATTGACCGCGATATATTCCTTAATAAGATAACGGAATACTCGCCCATGCCTGGCAGCATAATCGAAAGCCATGTATGGACAGATATGCTGCAGGCGCAGCTCCCCGCAGTCCTTTCCGGCGCTGCGGACGCCGAAACGGTCTGGAGCCGTGCATACGCCGCATTAAATTCAATCAGCCGCACAGGCAATACCGCAGCAAAGGAGTAATCATTTGTGAAACTGCTTGAAAAATACAACATAAAAACCAAGCTCTCTATTTTATCGATGCTGCAAATACTGCTCCCGATTATCATTATCGGGGTGGTATCTCTTGTGCTGTCCGTAAAAATAATAAAATCGCTGGAGTTTTCGCTCGCGCGGAGCAGATTTGATTTTATCTCGACAGAGATTTCCAACTACACACGTGACATATACCAATCAACGCAAAACCTTTTGTGCAACAAAAAAATTTACGACGCCGTCGCCTTTTCGGACGAACTTGACGGCTCGGCAAAAAACGATATACAGATTCTTTTCCAAAAAACCGTATCCTCCGCGAAGGGTATAGACGCTGCCATGCTTGTAATCGGCAGCGAGCCGTTCACCGTTTCCGCCGAAAACAGCCGTATTCACGCTGTGGGAACAGTGGGCTACAACAAAATAAAGCAGGAGGCGGAAAAACGCCGCGGTATGCCCTACTGGCGCGCCATATCCGCAAATTCGGAAACCACGGGAATAATGTTTGCACGCGCAATATACAATCCGTATACGTCTGAAACTGCCGGACTTCTTGTCTATCAGCTTTCCGCATCGACCTTTACGGACTTTCTTCACCGATATAACACTCAAACCGGCAGGCATATTGCCATTATCTCCGACAACGGCGATTTTGCGTTTCGGGAAAAGGAATTTGAAATACCGTCCGAGTGCCTTCGCACCGCGGCAACCTCAAAAAACAGCAACAGCTTTGTTTCGGTCGGCAGCGCATACGCAATGTACAAGCAGATTCCGTACTTTGACTGGAGCATACTGTACTATATCGAAAAAGCATCGCTTTTCCGAAGCATTTACGGTCTTGCCGCCTGTGTAATCCTGCTTTCCATGCTTTCCGCAACGCTGCTTTTCCTGTTCACGGACTATATAAACTCAAATATATGTACGCCGCTTTCAAGGCTCTCGCACAGTATGAATACATGGAAGGAACATTTGCACGTTGAAAACAGCTATTCAAAGCGTCCCGATGAGATAGGCATACTCTACCGCAGCTTTGACAGCATGAACAAAGCGATTACCGAACTGATTGACATAAACTACAAAAATGAAATACTGCGCCGCGACTCCGAGCTGAAAATGCTCCAGTCGCAAATAAATCCGCACTTTCTCTTCAATACGCTTGAGGTGATAAACAGTCTTGCACTGCTTAACAATGTGCCGCAGATAAACGATGTGGTTTCCTCGCTTTCCGATATTCTTAACCACAGTATTATGCGCGACGACCGAAACATACCGCTGCGCGAGGAACTTTCGCTTGTTGACAGCTATTTGTATATATTTTCGGTAAGGTTTGAGGACGCGTACGATGTGAGCTGTGAAATAGACCCTAAAACCGAGAATATTCTGATTCCGAACCTGACCGTACAGCCTGTTGTGGAAAACGCCGTCAAGCACGGTATCATTCCCGCGGGTCGGAAATGTCATCTTAATATAAAGACCTTTCTGAGCGGGGGCGACCTGATTGTGGAGGTTTCGGACGACGGCGCGGGAATCGGCGCCCAAAAGCTCGGCGAACTGAATAAAAGTCTGTCCGACGGCGGCGGCAAGCAGACCCGGAGCATCGGTCTTTTAAACGTAAACAAGCGTCTGAAACTTCTTTACGGTTCCGATTATGGTATTACCGTTGACAGCCGTGAAAATGTTTTCACCCGCGTCAGCATAAAATTCAAAAACGATCTTCGCGGAATAGGAGAATAACCGTTATGTATAAAATTTTAATTATTGATGATGAAACTCTTATAAGGAAATCAATTTCAAAGCTGATTGAAACAAACCTGCCCGAATGTGAGCCGCCCGAGGAGGCGCGTTCCGCCGCAGAGGGAATAGAAAAGGTAAATCTTCTCACTCCCGATATAATCATCACCGACATATGTATGAACGATATGACGGGTCTTGATATGCTGAAAAAGCTGAACACCTGCGCAAAGGTTATTGTGATTACCGGCTACCGCAGCTTTGAATATGCACAGAGCGCAATCGATTTGAATGTTTTTTCACTTCTTTTAAAGCCTATCAAGCAGCAGGAGCTTATCCGCATACTGAAATCCGCCATAGAATCGATAAACAGCGAGCGTCAGAACGCTCTTAAAGCGGAAAACCTCAATCAGATATTGGTAAATAATCTTCCGTATATTCGTCAAAAGCTCCTGTCCGATTTGATTTACGGACTTTCAAGCTCCTATGCGGAGGACGTAAAAAACTCACTTGATATGTACGGTATAACGATACGCTCATTTTATATGCTGCTGTTTGAAATCAGCGATGCCTCCGGCGCGCTGAACGGAATCGATATGCACCTTATACAGTGTGACATAATTTCACAGTTTCAGGAGCTTCTGCGACAGACCAATGAGCTGTACCACCTTTTTCTTGACTGCGAAAAGCTCGCCGTTATTATGAAAAACGACCTGTCCGTCTATACAACCGACAACCTTCTCAGTATATGCGCAAAGCTTATATCCGCATTCAGACTTAAACACCCGGACATAAACATAGCCATAGGAATCAGCACACAGGGCAGCGACACGCACGACCTCAACGTCAAATACCGCGAATGTAAGCGTGCCGTTTCGTTTATCAGAAATTTAGGATATAATTCGGTCATTTCATTTGAGTCGCTCGGTGCAAAAAACGAAACCGAACAAAAAAACCATCGTGAGCTGCTCCGATACAAAAATTTGCTTATTGACGCTCTTGATTCAGAGGACTCGATGCTCGTCAAGAAATACAGCGGTAAAATATCCGAGCTTGTCCTCAAATTTGACAGCGGCGATTAAAGCTGCTGCACAGATTTTATACTCAAATTCTGTTTCATATAAACGATTTAAGACAGGAGCTTATCCACGACTCCGATTCGGATTTGCCGAACAGCATTTCCAACATAGAACGACTTGTTGATGACTGCGATAATATCCGCGACCTTGACGAGCTTTTGCAGATTTCGCTCTCAAATATTCTCGTCAATATGAACTCGTTAAGCAGCAAAAACCTATCGTCGCACATAAACCTTGCGATTGAGTACATAGAACAGAATTTTCGCAATAATATTTCCCTGACCGATGTTGCGGAGCATATTCACCTCAGTACAATCCATACCAGCCGTCTTTTTAAGGCAAAGACAGGCAAAAAGATTACGGATTATATCAACGAGCTGCGAATAGACGCCGCAAAAAAGCTCATTGATACGCAGGAATACAAAATATGCGACATAGCAAGTATGGTCGGTGTTCCCGACAACCACTATTTTTCAAAGCTGTTCAAAAAATACACAGGCAAAACGCCGTCCGAATACCGCAGCTGATTTTAGCTGCGGCATTTTCGTGACAAAAGCTGACGGCAGACGAATCTTCACTCAAAAACCGTGCCGCAGCGCCCGAAATACGTATTTTTAAGCCTCCGCAACCGATATTTTGCGGCGTTTAGTTTAAGCCTCGTCACGCCAAAGCCGCAGCGCACTAAGTCCGCCGACCGCGGGTGCATTGCGATAAACCGCTTGCTTTTTCCGCTACTCTATGCTATAATACATACATAAATTCGGGGCAGACCGTTTGCCGTTCTGCTCACATAATACGGCAACAATCTCACAAACGCAGATGCGTTTGTACTTGTAAAAAGCTGCTGCAATTTTTAGGAGGTATCTTCTGTTATGAAAGAATTTAGAACTGTATGCTCGGTAATTATTATGCTGCTTGCCGCGTTTGTCGGTTTATTTGTCGGTATGGCGCTGGACGGGTGGCTGAACTGCTCAATTCTGTTTGCGCTCATTTCGGGAATCGCCTGCATAATCTATACGATTGATAACCGCGACAATTAGGCATTTGATTTTTATAAAAAACTGTATTAAATATTAAAGGAAAACAAAATGAGCAAAAAATTAACGGCATATTTTTCGGCAATCGGAGTTGCAAAGAGCTATGCCGAAAAAATAGCAAAAGCAGCGGGAACGTATTTATTCGAGATTAAGCCGAAAATCCCGTACACAGGCGCAGACCTGAACCGTCAGGACTCGCCAAACCGCAGCAGCGTTGAAATGAAGAACCCCAATTCGCGCCCCGAGATTGCGGAAAAACTCCGCTTCATACGTTACGGGATTTTTTATGTCACTATAATAAAACAGTATTTTACAAAACGGCATTTTAGAATTGACGTTTATTAACTTTCCCGCGCTGCCGCGCTTTGTCAGGGTTTGACTTTCGGCAAGCCGCTCATTTTTACCGTCCGACCATAAAGTTATACGGTACAACGATATTTCCGCCTATATCAAACAGAAAATCTCCGTTTTTCAATACCTCAGCAATGTCAAATGAGGTTTTTGGCTTAAATTTTGTCCTTATCATGCAGCAGCCCTCATGACCCGCAATATGAAAATCCGTACCTCCGCTTATGAGCATATTGTTTTCACTTGCGTACCTTGCCGCAAGACCTACTCTTGAATTTTGGTCGGGGTGCATATTGAACACCTCTATTCCGTCCACGCTCTGCGGTCTTATCGGCTGCATATTATCCCTGAACGGATGCGCCTGCAAAATAACATTGCGCTCGGTTTTAAACTCGCGGTAGAACACGTCAATGCCCTTTTTTGCAAGCTCGCCCGCCTTCTTTACCTCCGAGGTATCCATACCGTAAATCAGATAATCGTTTATATTCTCCGTAAAACGTATCTCCATGCCAAACAGCACATTTATACCGTAGCTTCTGCCAAGCTCCGCCGCCTTTTCATACTCCGCGGCATACCTTTCGCAAAATGCCTCTCTGCCCTCATCCTTAAACATATCATAAAAGAAGTGATTTGTCAGAACAACCGCGTCCGCACCGCGCGCCGCATACAGCCGCACAAGCTCCGCCGCGCATACCTTGCCGCACCAACTGACCTCGCTCGAATGGGCGTGCAGCTCCGTTTTGTATTTGTATTCATCAATTTCATTTCGGATTTTCGTTCCTTTTTCCACAGTTTTTTGCTCCTCTCGCAGACGATTCATTTTCTCCTGCTATTTTACACCATTTTTATACCAAAATCAATACCCTGAGCAGCAAACGGAAAAAGCTGCAAACGCCGCCTTCTCCGTTTAAAAATATACTACAATATTATGCAAGCACGCGTACAAGCTCAAAACCGTCATTCACGAGCAGCGCGTGCGCGCGTTTGCCGACCGTGATCGAGCCGTACTCGCCGTATTTTCCTATGCTCATCGCGGGATTTGCACTCGCTGCACGGACAGCAGTTTCCGACGCAATTCCGAACTTTATCGCATTCCTCATACAGTCAAAAAGATTTGTTGCCGACCCCGCAATCGTGCCGTCGGCAAGCGTTGCGCGGCAATCCTTTACAAATATTTTCTGACCGCCCAAAGTATACTCGCCGTTTGCCATACCCGTAGCCATTGTCGAATCGCTGATAAGGACAATTCTTTCCCCGCCGAACATCGCGAATGCTGCGCGAATAGCCGAGGGGTGGATATGTATTCCGTCGCAAATCAGCTCCGCCATACAACCGTCCGCGTCCCGCGCCGCACCTATAACGCCCGGAGCGCGGTGTGACAACGGCGGCATAGCGTTAAAAAGGTGTGTAACATGGTTTGCGCCCGCATCAAGCGCCGCCTTTGCCGTATCGTAATCCGACTCCGTATGTCCGATAGATATGTTTACCTCATCCTTCGCGCGTTTTATAAATTCCACCGCACCGTCTGTTTCCGGCGCAAGGGTCACAAGACGTATAATTCCGCCGCAGCTTTTGTTAAGTTCGCTGAAAAATCCGTAATCCGGAACCTTTATGTACGCCGCGTCCTGCGCGCCCTTCTTGCCCTCCGCGATAAACGGACCTTCCATATTTATACCTATAACGTCCGCATGATCGGCTCCGAAGCCGTCCTTTGCGGTTGAAAATATCTCTTTCAACCTGTCAAGACCAAGCGTCATTGAGGTCGGGCAAAATGCGGTTATACCGTGTTCAAAAAGGTATTTTGCGCTTATTCCAAGTCCATCTCTGTCCGCATCGCAAAAATCATGACCGAATGAGCCGTGAGTATGCACGTCAACAAGTCCGGGAATAACCCTGAATCCCGACGCGTCAACAACCTCGTCGCCGTCCGCCTCCTTCTCGGAGCCGACAAAGTAACCGCCGCCGATGTATATATCCTTTTTTTCAAATCTGAATTTATCCGTAAAAACCAAACCGTTTTTGATTATCATAAAAAACTCCATTCCGCCGCCATACGTCGGCACAAATAGTAACTTTAGTTTCTCTTATCCGTATGGCAAGGAATGATAAGAGATTTTTACGCTCATGTGCGTTTCTGAGCGAATGCGAAGAAAATTTCGCACGAGCAATTAAATCCGATTAGCGTGAAAGGAACTTTCACGTTAATCTCCATTCCGCCGCCATACGCCGGCACAAATAGTAACTTTAGTTTCTCTTATCCGTATGGCAAGGAATGATAAGAG
>URZD01000036.1 GCA_900552305.1 uncultured Eubacteriales bacterium | reverse complement strand
GCGGCGGATCCCGCGCGATCCGGCGCCGACCGCCTCGTCCTGTCCGATAAGGTTTTTGTGAAGGCGTTCCTCAAGGTTGATAAGCCTGTTGGTTTCAAACTCGGTAATATTTTTTACCGGGATTTTTGTCCAAGCCTCGATAACGCTTGCAAGGTCGTCCGTTGTCAGATATGTTTCAAGACCGTCCCTTTCAAGCTCGGCAATTCTCGCGTCAATACGCATCTTTTGGCTTTTCAGCTCGGCGAGCTGCTCGTATACCTTTATTCCGCGGTCATCGGTTTCTATATTGACCTGCTGACCGTTTGCCGACTGATATTCTGCGGCGGTACGTTGCTTGTCAAGCTGCTCGTCAAGTATGGCGTTCAGATTCGTGATTTCCTCGTCAATTCGACTTTCCTCGTCCTTAAGTTTTTCGTGTTCAAGCAGCTTCTGGTTGTCAAGATTGGCGCGTGACGCAGCCTCGTCTATGACATCAATAGCCTTGTCGGGGAGGAATCTGTCGGTTATATAGCGCTTGGAGAGAATTGCCGCACAGCGGATAATATCATCGGTGATTTTTACCTTGTGGTAGTCCTCGTAGTAGCCTTTTATGCCTTTGAGCATTTCTATTGTTTCGTCAACGGTCGGCTCCTCAACCAGAACGGTCTGAAAACGCCGTTCAAGGGCGGAGTCCTTCTCAATATACTTGCGGTATTCTTCGAGAGTTGTCGCGCCGATAATCTGAATTTCGCCGCGCGAAAGAGCGGGTTTCAGAATGTTGCCCGCATTCATTGCGCCGTCCGCATCACCCGCCTTGGTGAGAATATGAACTTCGTCAATGACAAGAATTATATTGCCGAGAGCTTTTACCTCGTTAATAAGGCTTTTGAGCCTTGACTCAAACTGACCGCGAAACTGAGTACCCGCGACCATTGCCGCCATGTCTATAAGATAGATTTCGCAGCCGAGGAGCTTGGCGGGGACGTTGCCTTCTGCGATTCTGAGAGCAAGTCCCTCCGCAATGGCGGTTTTGCCGACGCCCGGCTCGCCGATAAGAACGGGATTGTTCTTTGTGCGCCTGTTCAGAATCTGGGTAACGCGGGTCATCTCGGTATCTCTGCCGATTACACGGTCGATAAGACCCTCACGTGCTTTTGCGGTGAGGTTGATGCCGTACATATCAAGGAACTTGCGTTTTTTGTCCTTTTTGCGGCGATCCTTTTTGGTGTCGCTCTTGACGGACGTTTCGCCGGAGTCATCCTCCTTGTTTTGTGACGAGCCTTTCATCATGTTGCTGAAGAAGGAAAACGGCGACTTTTTGACCGCGCCGTCATCCTCGCTGTCGTCAAACTCGTTTTCCTCGCCCAATACATCGCCGAGCATTTCCATGCCCATGGCGGGGTCGATGTCCTCGCCGCCGTTCATGTCGCGGAGCATATTGAGCATATCCTGACTCATATTATCCATTTCCTCGGGGTCGATACCGAGATTATCTATCATTTTGTTTATGGGATCAAGATTAAGAGATTTTGCGCACGAGATACAGTAGCCCTCGTTCGCCTGTGTGCCGTCCGGATTCATCTTGGTGATAAAAACTACGGCGAGATTTTTTTTACATTTTGCGCAGAGCATTCAAAAACCTCCTGCCGATATTGTGTGTCATTTTTTTACTGTCCAATTAGTATAACACAAAATATATGCGGATTTCAATCATTTTATAAAAATATTTAAAAAAATTTAACAAAGTGCGGTGTTTTGCGATGAAATCACATTATCGTACGCCAGTTTGAGCGAGAAATAGAGTATCAGAACATTTGCCGCATAGATTACCCACATAGGGCAGGGGAGGTAGCCGATTGGCGCATAGAGCGAGAAACGGTCGGAGGCGAACACTTTTGCGGTAAGGTAAATAAGTTCGCCGCCGCCTGCTGCGGTGTAGCGGAAAACGTGCATTGCCGCAGACGGAAACAGAAAATATACGGCGCAGCAGAGGTAACCCGCGCAGAAGGTAAAGGTCACAAGCGGGATTATCCACAGGTTTGTTACAAACTGAATAAGCGAGATTCTGTCAAAAAATACAGCAGTAGAGAACGCTGTGCCGATAAATGACGAAAGCGACACGGACAGAGCCTCGGCAACGGCTTTGCGGTGCGGGATTCGGCGCAGGATACGGCACAGCAGGACGCTTATATATTTGCAAAATGTCAGTATGCCGAGCGCAGCGCCGAATGACAGGAGCAGGCCTGACGAAAATATTGCGTACGGAGATTTGCACAGAATCAGACCGAGGGCAAGGAAAAGGCTGTTGACCGGGGTGTATCGTTGCCCGGTCAGAACGGAGAGAATCATAACCGAGAGCATTGCGGCGCTGCGGCAGACTGACGGCGTAAACGCTGACGCGGCGGCAAACAGGAGTATTGCCGGAAGCGAGAGCAGCATTACGGACTTTTTGTTCAGTCCGGTAAAGCTGAGGAGATACGTAACGGCAGAAAACAGGATTGACATATGCATACCCGAAACCGCGGCGATATGGGAGATACCCGCGTTTGACAGCGAGTCGTAGAGTTCCGGCGAGAAGTCGCTTTTATCGCCTATTAGAATACCCTTAATCATTGCGTTA
Source organism: uncultured Eubacteriales bacterium (assembly GCA_900552305.1). GTDB lineage: Bacteria > Bacillota > Clostridia > Monoglobales > Monoglobaceae > UMGS1494. The sequence continues at coordinate 11,132 of URZD01000036.1, read as the reverse complement.
ATGTTTGGGTTTTCAAAGAACATGGCATCGCACGCCGCAGCGATTTTGGTATGCAGAATAATGCCGAGTCTGCGCAGCGAGTCGGAAACAGAGAAGCGCCCCGGCGGAAGTGCGCTTTCACGCAGAGTTTGAGCCTTTGCGGTAAAGAAAATATTTTTGCTTTTCAGGTATTTCGCGTAGGATTCGGAAACGGACGAGTCTTTGGAATTGATTGAGGTCGGCTCGCCCCAAAATATAACCGTGTCGTTAAGCGTAAGAGTGTCGGCAAATGACGGCGGAGCGGTCAGAACGATGTCCTCATCGGTTTTGGCGGTGAAGCCGGAAAACTCTACTGCGCGTACGTTTAACTCAAAGCGGCAATACTGACCGTTTGAGGATAGCGAGGGAGGGGAAACAACACGACCGTAAAACCATGTAAGCTTGCCGGCACAGTCACCCAGAACGGTACGGCGGTTGTCAAAGCTCTCGCAGCGGAGAATACCGAGAAGAACGAACGCCGTGAGCAGCAGAGGAAGAAGGAACGGCTTGATTCGGCGCGGACGTTTTTTGAAAATCAGAACAAGAGAAACTGCTGCGGCAAGAACTGCACAGATAATGTACGCGGCATATTTTACCGTTTGGCAGTATGCGGGGTATCTGACCGAAAACAGGATTCCCGCGCAGAACGCGCAGACGCAAAGAATAAGGTAGTGTTTTGATGTAATTATATGTTCAGAGCTATACATTTTTATCACCGATTTAAAAACTTTTCTATAGTTATTATAAATCAAGTGTCGAAAAATGTCAAATTTTATTGGCGGAAAAACTTCTTATATTATAAATAGGAAGGAAGAGGACGTTAAACGCACGCGTTTTACAGAGTGGATGTGTGTGTAAAAAAGCCTATGCCGTGCGGCATAGGCTTTTAAAAATATCAGTTGTTCATAAAGCGTGACAGAAAGGCTTTTGTTTCGGGCTTTTTAGGATTTGTGAATATTTCCTCGGGCGTGCCTTCTTCACAAATAACGCCGTCGTTCATGAATACTACATGATTCGATACATCGCGCGCGAACGCCATTTCGTGGGTTACGATTATCATGGTAAGACCTTCTTTGGCAATGGTCTTGATTACGTCCAGAACTTCGCCGACCATTTGCGGGTCAAGGGCGGAGGTAGGCTCGTCAAACAAAATTACATCGGGTTTCATGGCAAGCGCTCTCGCGATTGCGACCCTCTGCTTCTGACCGCCGGAAAGCTGACGCGGCTTTGCGTTTATATACGGAGCCATGCCGACCTTATCAAGGTAGAACATTGCCTCCTTTTTTGCGGTTTCCTTGTCAACCTTCAGCACCTTGCGCTGTCCTATCATGCAGTTTTTGAGGACGGTCATGTTTTCAAAGAGGTTAAAGCTCTGAAAAACCATTTCGACCTTTGCGCGGTAGGCGGGGATGTTCTTGGTTTCAAGAATGTTTTTGCCGTTGTAAATAATCTCGCCGTCCGTCGGCTCTTCAAGAAGGTTTATGCACCGAAGCATGGTGGATTTTCCCGAGCCGGAGGAGCCTATAATGCAGGTTACGTCGCCGCGCTTGACCGAGAAGTTGATGTCCTTTAAGACATTGTTTTCACCGAAATCCTTTTTAAGACCGTTGACGGATATGATTGCGTTTGTATCCCGTGTGTTCATTATTTGCCCTCCTTTACAGTAAAACGCTCGTTTGGCATAGTTGACGAGTGGTGTATCGTATATGATGAAGGTCCGTCAATCTTATGCTCCGCATATTTCAGAATGCGCGTTATCGTGAAGGTCAAAATGAAGTATATTATACACGCAACAACGTAGGTTTCAAATATAGACCATGTCATTTTTGAAATCTTTGCAGTGAAGAAATACAGCTCTGTTACGCCGATAACATTCAGAACGGAGGTGTCCTTTATGTTGATGACAAACTCGTTGCTGATTGCCGGGAGGATGTTTCGCATTGTCTGTGGTATGATTACGTTTATCATTGTCTGCCAGTGGTTCATGCCTATTGAATATGCGCCCTCGAACTGCCCCTTGTCGATGGATATAATCCCGCCGCGGACGATTTCCGCCATATATGCGCCGGTATTGATTGATACGATAAATATGCCTGCAGGTATAAGCGGAAGCGTCTGACCGCCGTTCATGAACGCATAGCCCCAGAAGATTACCATTGACTGAACCATCATAGGAGTACCGCGGAAAACCTCGACATAGACGCTTATGATAAAGTTGACGATTTTCATTAGCGCGCGTATGACGGGATTTTTGGAGGTCGGTATCGTACGAACAATGCCGGTTATAAGTCCTATCGCAAGACCTATTGTGGTTCCCGCCAGGGCGATAAGCATTGTAAAGCCGACGCCCTGAAGAAAATAGCCTTTATATTTCACAAGAATGTTTATTACTTCATTTAAAAAGTTACCCATATTTTGTTACCGCCGTATTCTTAATCTTCGCTCGGTGAAAGTTTAACCATTTCCGACATAAGCTCTCTCTGTGCGTCGGAGTCGAAGTCGGCAAGAACGCCGTTAATCTGCTCCTTTAAATCAGAGCCTTTTTTAACGCCGACAGCGATGCTTACGTCGTCGTTCTTTACGGTAAATCCTGTGTTATTGTTTTCGAGCGCCACATAGCTGTAGTTTGGATCCTCGCAAACCGCCATTGCGGTGGGTTCCTCGGCAACATAGCCGTCAACCGTACCCGCGCCGAGCGCAATGAGCATTGTTGAAAAGTCCGCCATTTCGTTTACCGCGGCCTCGGTCTGGTCGGTAAGTGCGGTAAGGTGGAAGGTTCCCGACTGAGCCGCAATCTTTTTGCCTTTAAGATCGGCGATTGTCTTAACGTCCGTGAGCTTGTCCTTTTTTGTTACTATAACGAGGTTAGAACTGTAGTAGTTATCGGAAAAGTCGATTTTTTCGCGTCTTTCGTCCGTGGGGCTCATACCCGCTATAATCATGTCGAGCTTACCCGACTGAACACCCGGGATAAGGCTGTCCCATTCGTAGGAATAGATTTCGAGTTTTTTGCCGAGCGCCTTTGCGATTTTTTGTGCGACCTGTACGTCATAGCCGTTTGTATACATATTATCAACGTTTGCAATGGCAACCGCACCGTTGGAATCGTCGGACTGTGACCAGTTGTACGGAGCGTAGTTACATTCCATACCTACTTTAAGAACGTCGGAGCCGCCCCCGGAGGTCTGCGCGTTCTTTTTGGAGCCGCAGCCTGCCAAGCCGAGTATAACCGCTGATGCCAAAATGAGTGAAACAATTTTTTTCATAACTTTTACCACCTTTTATATAATTTTTTTGATTATTTACTGTTTTAAGAACCGCGCAGGATGGGAGAAACGCAAACTCGCTTTTACGTTTGCTGCAAATCCTTGGCATCGGGTGGCAGAGGTAAACAAAAAACCGTGTACGCTAACTGAGTTGAACGTACACGGCATATAACCAAAATACTCAAACTACGGATAGCGCTTCACAAAAGTGACAGTCTGCAAGATGTTCTCCTACAACCCAACATATATCTCAAAGGCAATGTGATATATGTTTCGGCGGCGTTTCCTTTCAAAAAGCTCCGTTTGCCTTTCGTATGAGCGTTTCTACTGATAAAAACCGCGCCTCTACCATTAGTATAAATTTTCTATTAAGTTTTCTTTTCTGTGATTATGGCACACTTTGTTTAAAATGTCAATAGTGTTTTTGAAATTTTGTTGAAAGTATGCAAAAAAATCGGCGAATAAAGGTGTATTTTAATACAAAATATAAGCCGAAACGGTATTAAAGACATTTATAAATAAAATGCAGTGTTTATATTTGCGGTATAGTCTTTGCATCTGACTTTTTTGCAACAGCAAAAAAAGTCAGACACATCAAGGGGGAAACCCCGAAATGATGTGTCTGACACTAAATTTCAAATATTCACTTTAAAAACCGCGAAAAACTATTTGCTCATAGCCTCTTCAACAGCAACAGCAACTGCAACGGTTGCGCCGACCATCGGGTTGTTGCCTATTCCGAGGAAGCCCATCATTTCAACGTGAGCCGGAACGGAGGAGGAGCCTGCGAACTGAGCGTCCGAGTGCATTCTTCCCATTGTATCGGTCATGCCGTAGGAAGCGGGACCTGCAGCCATATTGTCCGGATGGAGCGTTCTGCCTGTGCCGCCGCCGGATGCAACAGAGAAGTATTTTTTGCCCTGCTCGATACATTCCTTCTTATAAGTACCTGCAACCGGGTGCTGGAAACGTGTCGGGTTTGTGGAGTTACCCGTGATTGATACATCAACACCCTCAAGGTGCATGATAGCAACGCCCTCGCGAACATCATCGGCGCCGTAGCAGCGAACGCTTGCTCTCTCGCCGTTTGAGTATGCCTTCTCACGGACTACGTTTACCTTGCCTGTAGCATAGTCAAACTGAGTCTGAACATATGTGAAACCGTTTATTCTTGAAATAATCTGTGCTGCGTCCTTGCCAAGACCGTTAAGAATAACGCGGAGGGGTTCTTTTCTTACCTTGTTAGCACTTCTTGCGATACCGATAGCGCCCTCGGCAGCCGCAAAGGATTCGTGACCTGCGAGGAATGCAAAGCACTTTGTTTCCTCTCTGAGAAGCATTGCGCCGAGGTTGCCGTGACCCAGACCAACCTTTCTGTCGTCAGCAACGCTGCCCGGAATACAGAAGGACTGAAGACCTTCGCCGATAACCTCTGCCGCGTCGGCAGCTGTCTTTACGCCTCTCTTGATTGCAAGAGCCGCGCCTACAACATATGCCCAGCAAGCGTTCTCAAAGCAGATAGGCTGAATATTCTTTACTATTGTATAGGGGTCAATGCCCTTCTCGTCACAGATTGCCTTTGCTTCATCGATTGAGGCAATACCGTTAGCGTTCAATACAGAGTTTATTTTGTCTATTCTTCTTTCATAACTTTCAAATAAAGCCATTATTCTAACCTCCTTAATCCTTTCTCGGGTCGATTATCTTAACCGCGTCCTGAACTCTGCCGTACGAGCCCTTTGCCTTTTCAAGAGCCTCGCCTGCGTCCATACCGCCTCTTATCATCTCCATCATTTTGCCGAGATGAACAAATTCGTAACCGATAATCTCGTCGTCAGCGTCGATAGCGATACCTGTTACATAGCCTTCTGCCATTTCAAGATATCTTGAACCCTTTGCAAGAGTGCCGTACATTGTGCCGACCTGGCTTCTGAGACCCTTGCCCAAGTCCTCAAGACCTGCGCCGATAGGAAGACCGCCCTCTGAGAATGCAGTCTGTGTTCTTCCGTATACAATCTGGAGGAACAGCTCTCTCATGGCTGTGTTGATAGCATCGCATACGAGGTCTGTGTTAAGAGCCTCGAGAATTGTCTTGCCCGGAAGAATTTCCGACGCCATTGCTGCGGAATGTGTCATACCGCTGCAGCCGATTGTCTCAACAAGCGCCTCCTGTATTACACCGTCCTTAACATTGAGAGTAAGCTTACAGGCTCCCTGCTGAGGTGCGCACCAGCCTACACCGTGAGTAAGACCGGAAATATCCTTAATCTCTTTTGACTGTACCCATTTTCCTTCCTCCGGAATGGGTGCCGGACCGTGATTCGCGCCTTTTTTAACAACGCACATTCTTTCTACTTCTGAAGAATAAATCATTTTGAACTCCTTTCTGCCGGACTTGCATCCGTAATCGGGGCAGGACGGATGCCGTGACCCGATCAGATAAATTTAAAATTTTTAATTCCGTCCCTCTATTGTAACATAAAACGACCTTGTTTTACAAGAGCGAATTTCAATTTTTTGCAAAAAATTTATGTCATGTTAAAATTTTGTTAAATTTTCATCAAACTCGGACGTGAAATATGCGTCTTTACAGACATTTTTATACCTCGGTAAAAAATATATATTAAATAGGTTGAATTTACGATTGATTTTTTAAAAATAATTTGCTATAATGATAAGATAACAGCATAAAACCAACTCAACAAGACTGAAAAGGAGGCTTGTATGTGGATATTAACGCAATAAAAAACAGGCTCGGAATACGCAGCGTCCGCACATTCAGCGGCGGAGCGCATCCCAATGACAGCAAGTCCGACACGAACGAAAAGCCTATTATCAATATTCCCGCACCCGAGGTATTGGTTTTTCCGCTCTCGCAGCATATAGGCGCGCCCGCCGTGCCGTGCGTGAAGGTCGGCGACCGTGTGCTTATGGGTCAGAAAATCGCAGAGGCGGGAGGATATGTTTCGGCAAACATTCATTCGTCTGTTTCGGGAACAGTTAAGGCGATTGAGGACAGGATGCACCCCGGCGGCGCATATGTCCGCTCGATAGTAATTGAAAATGATGGACTTGACGAACGATGTCCCAATATAAAGAAATTTGAGGGTGCGTGGCCGTCACCCGAGGAAACCGTAAGCATCGTACGTGAAGCGGGAATAGTAGGCATGGGCGGCGCGACGTTTCCTACCCATGTAAAACTCAGTCCGCCGGAGGACAAAAAGATTGAATACATAATCGTCAACGGCGCGGAGTGCGAGCCTTACCTGACCTCCGACCACCGCGAAATGCTTGAAAATCCGTATGAGGTTATTGATGGACTGCGGCTTATAATGAATGTTTTCGGTCTGAAAAAGGGTTATGTCGGAATCGAAACAAACAAGGCGAACGCAATCGAGGCAATGACGCTTGCGGCATCGAAAGAGAACGATGTGGATATTGAAATCGTTCCAGTGTGGACAAAATACCCGCAAGGCTCGGAAAAACAGCTGATTGACGCGATAAGCGGAAGGCGGGTGCCGCCCGGAAAGCTGCCTATGGACGTAGGCGCGATTGTTGACAACGTGGACACCTGCGCGGCGATTGCAAGAGCGGTACGCTTCGGAACACCGCTTACCGAGCGGATTGTCACGGTCGGCGGCGACTGCGTAAAGAATCCCGCAAATCTGCGTGTAAGGATAGGAACTCCGTTCAGCTATGCGATAGAGAAATGCGGCGGTCTGACAAAGAATGCGGAGAAAATAATAATGGGCGGTCCGATGATGGGACTTGCGGTTTCGTCGCTTGACGTTCCGATAATAAAGGGAACGTCGGGAATACTTGTATTCAGTAAGGAAATGTGCGCAGAGCATAAAAAATACCCGTGCCTGAGGTGCGGCAAGTGCGTTGACGGATGTCCGATGCACCTTTTGCCGAACGCGCTGAAGGATGCGGCGGACAAAGAGGATTTTGAAACGCTTGAAAGGCTTAACATAAGCGACTGTATCTCCTGCGGCTCGTGTACGTTTATCTGTCCGGCGGAGCGCAATCCGCTTGCGTCGATAAGGACAGGCAAGACCAAGCTGAACAGTCACAGGAAAAAGGAGGCGGAGGGCAGATGAACACAGAATCAAAATTTCTTGTAACCGAAGCGCCGCACGTCAGAGCGCGCGACGGCGTTCGGGACATAATGCTTGATGTGATAATCGCGCTTATGCCCGCGCTGATTGCGGGAACTGTTGTGTTCGGCTACCGCGTGGCGGCTGTCGCCGCCGTGTGCGTTGGGTCATGCGTTTTCTTTGAATGGCTTTGGTGCAGGCTTGTGAAAAAGCCGTCGTCAATCTCGGATTTGAGCGCCGCGGTTACAGGATTGCTGCTTGCGCTTAATATGCCGGTAACAATTCCGCTGTGGATGCCGATAATCGGATCGTTGTTTGCGATTGTGATTGTAAAGCAGTTCTTTGGCGGAATCGGTCACAACTTTATGAATCCCGCTCTTGCGGCAAGAGCGTTTATGCTTACGTCGTGGGCGCAGGCAATGACAAGCTGGACTGTACCGTTTGCAAAGCTCTCGCTTGGCGGAAAGGCAGCCGCGGACGCGGTCAGCAGCGCAACTCCGCTTGCATTGCTCAAAAGCGGCCGTTATGAAGGAATGCCTACATATCTTAATTTGTTTCTCGGCAATGCGGCGGGGTGTATAGGCGAGGTTTCGGCGCGGCGTATCTTCTGTACAGGCGCGTTATAAAGCTGCGTGTTCCGCTGTGCTTTATTTTAACGGTATTTGCTATAACATGGATTTTCGGAAAAAACGGCTGGTTTACGGGCGACGCGCTGCGGCATATACTTTCGGGCGGCGTTCTGCTCGGCGCGTTCTTTATGGCGACCGACTATACAACGACGCCGTATACGCACAAGGGACAAATTATTTTCGGCATAGGCTGCGGAATTATTACCGCGGTAATACGGCTTTGGGGCGCATACCCGGAGGGAGTTTCATACTCAATACTGCTTATGAATGCGGCAACGCCGCTGATTGACAGATATACCGCACCAAAGAGGTTCGGTACGAAAGGAGGAAAGCTCAATGCAAAGTAGAGAAATAATCAGCGTAGCCTTCCGACTTTTCATAATAACCGCGGTAACAACGCTCTGCCTTGCACTGGTGAACAGCATGACCGCCGGTGTGATAAAGGCGAACGCGGAAAAGGCGCAGCTTGAGGCGCAAAAAGAGGTCCTTCCCGCGGCGCTGGAATTCAAAAAAACCGAGGCGTCCGAAAAGAATATTCCGGAAGGCACAAAAAACGGAGTCAGAATCGAGAGCCTGAATGTCGGAATCGCGAACGGTAACGGAGTCGGCTATATAGCAACAATGATTTCAAACGCGGGATACGGCGGCGACATCAAGGTTATGGTGGGAATAGACTCGGACGGCAGCGTTACAAAGGTGAAAATCCTTCAGTCCTCCGAAACAGCGGGACTCGGACAGAATGCGTCAAAGCCGGAGTTTATAAATCAGTTTAACGGAAAAAGCGGCAGTCTTTCGGTCGTAAAGAACAAGGCTGCGGACGGAGAAAACGGTGAAATTGCCGCAATCTCCGGCGCAACGGTCACGTCACGCGCGGTTACATCGTGCGTCAATGCGGCACTGGAGCTTGTAGGCTCCAAATCGGAACAGGGCATGGACGCGTCAGCTGCGGCTGCGGTGGACGAAAAGGTAAAACAGGTTGAGGAAGAAACAAACAAGCAGCTTAACGGAGAGGGGGCGAACGGACAGTGAAAAAAGCATTTCTGAACGGAATTTTAAAAGAAAATCCGATTTTTGTACTGTTTTTGGGAATGTGTTCGACCCTTGCGGTTACCACAAGCGCATTCAATGCGGTCGGAATGGGACTTTCGACAATGATAGTGTTGATTTTTTCAAATATGTTCATATCCATGCTTCGCCGCTTTATTCCCGATAAGGTAAGGATTGCGGCATACGTTGTGGTGATTGCCGGCTTTGTGACCATTGTCCAGATGCTTATCGAGGCATATGCTCCCGCAGTTTCCGCGGCGCTCGGTATATATATCCCACTGATTGTGGTAAACTGTATAATTCTCGGCAGGGCGGAGGCGTTCGCGTCAAAGAACAGTGTGCTTCTGTCCGCGGCGGACGGCGCAGGAATGGGTCTTGGGTTTACGCTTGCACTGCTTATAATCGGCTCTGTACGCGAAATTCTCGGGGCGGGAACATTTTTCGGAATACAGCTTTTCGGAGCGTGGTACAAGCCGATTTCCATAATGATTCTGCCGCCCGGTGCGTTCCTTACCTTGGCGCTTATAGTTATGGTAATAAATCTTGTTTCTGCGGGAAAGAAAAAGAATAAGGAGGAAAAGTAGCATGATACGCGAATTATTGGTAATAAGCATTGGCGCAATACTGATCGAAAACTTCGTACTGGTGCAGTTCCTCGGTATATGTCCGTTTTTGGGCGTTTCAAAAAAGGTGGAAACTGCGGTAGGTATGGGTTTTGCGGTTGTGTTCGTTATGGCGTGCGCGTCGGCGATTACGTGGCTTGTACAGGGACTGTTGGTGTTCTGCCGAATCGAGTACCTTCAGACGATAGCGTTTATACTGGTTATAGCGGTGCTTGTTCAGTTTGTAGAGATGTTTTTGCAAAAGTCAATCCCGTCGCTTTATGCGTCGCTCGGGATTTACCTTCCGCTGATAACGACCAACTGTGCGGTGCTTGGCGTTGCAATAGTGAACATAACAAAATTCGGCGGCTTGGAGCTTAGCTTTTTAAAGTCGGTTATATACGGAACAAGTGCGGGACTTGGCTTTACACTGGCGATTGTATTGTTTGCGGGCGTAAGGGAGCGGATTGAAAGCTCCGATATACCCGAATTTTTAAAGGGAATGCCGATAACACTCGTTACGGCAAGCCTTCTTTCAATCGCGTTTATGGGATTTTCGGGACTCAGCTTCTGATTTTTGGCGGTCGGCTGCGCTGCGGCTCGACTGTCGCTATGGTATGAAAGGATGATAAAATATGGAAATAGTTTTGCTTCCCGTACTGATAATCGGAGGTATGGGTCTTGTGTTCGGCGCATTGCTTGCGGTTGCGGCGAAGGTTTTTGAGGTTAAAAAGGACGAACGTATTCCAAAAATTACCGAGATTTTGCCCGGAGCAAACTGCGGCGGCTGCGGCTTTGCAGGGTGTGCGGCGTATGCCGCGGCGATTGTGGAAAACGGAGCGGCGGTGAACTGCTGCTCGGTCGGCGGCAACAGTGTTGCGGCTGAAATTGCCGGGGTAATGGGTGTAAGCGCGGAAAAATGCGAAAAGCAGGTAGCGTATGTAAGATGCAGCGGCACAAACGCGGCCGCAACGCTTAAATACAGAGCGGAGGATGACATAGACTGTCATACGGCAAACCGTTTGGGCGGCGGCATAAAGGATTGCGCATATGGCTGCCTGGGGTTTGGTTCATGTGTGAAAAAGTGCAGCTTTGGTGCGATACGGATAATTGACGGCGTTGCCGTTGTTGACCGTGAAAAATGCGGCGGCTGCAGCGCGTGTATTGCGGAATGTCCCCGGCATATTATTGTAATGATTCCGTATGAGCGCAAAAATGCCGTTGTTGCCTGCAATTCCGTGGCAAACGGAAAAACTGTCCGTGCGGTCTGTTCAGCCGGCTGTATTGGATGCGGGATATGTGCAAAGAACTGTCCGAGCGGAGCGATAACTGTTGAAAGCAGCCTTGCGTCGGTTGACGCGGAGAAATGCACGGGCTGCGGTCTGTGCGCGGAAAAATGTCCGCGGAAGATAATAAAGATTGTAACGGCGGGGGGGGGGGGGGGGGGGGGGGGGGAAAAAAAAGGAACGCACA
>URZD01000035.1 GCA_900552305.1 uncultured Eubacteriales bacterium | reverse complement strand
TGGTAACGGTATACGTTGTTGTATTTCTTGTTTTGCCCTCATTGGTAAACGATGCAATTTCCAATGAAATCTTCTGGTTGCTCCTGTTTCCGTCTACCGTGGTTATGTACACCGTTGCGACATTGGAATCCCTGCCGCCGCCGGGATTAAACGCCACCGACTCCGCGTACGCGCGCCGCTTATGCGAGTTTTTGCTCGTTACGTCACGGTACAGCTCTGTGCCGCCGAGCTGACCGCCGGTGTAGCCGTTTTCATCCTTCAGGTTTGCCCAGTCTCCGTTTTTATACTGACCGTATCTTTGATACGCTCCGCGTTCGCGAAGGCCTCCGCCGCCGTTGTACATATTCAGACCGGAACGGAGCAGCTGACCGTAGTTACTGCTTCCGTTATAGTTGAGGTAAAGCTCCTTTTTTGGCATCAGTACCGTGTTTGCCGTGCCGAAAAATGAATTGTCATCATTTTCCGCATCCAAACCGGTAAAACCCAACCCCTCATACGCCGAACGGTCTATGGCGCTTTTCTGTTCGCTTTCCGTTGCCGCCGCAGCGTTCTGCACGGCTGTCATCGGCAACATTCCGACAGCCATGACCGCAGCCAGCGCCAAGCTAAGAAATCTTTTTTTCATTACTTACTTAACCCTCCTGTTTTTTTGTTTATATAATATGAAGCCTTTCGGCTATTGTTTTTGCTTCGCTGCGGCGCGTTGCGCCGAGCTTTTGAAGTATATGACTTACATGGCTTTTAACCGTGGCAAGCCTTATATCGAGTATCTCGCCAATCTCGGAGTTGCTTTTGTCCGCGCATACAAGCCGCAAAACCTGCATTTCTGCCTTCGTCAGCTTTTCCGCGGAGGTCTTTTTCGGTTTAAGGAAATCGGGATAATACACCGCCTGCGCCCTTGCTGCCTTTGTTACCTTTTTGACAAAAGCCGACTGAGCGCATTCCGTCAAGAGCGGCAGCACTGCCGCGCCGTACGTGCTTATTGTGCGTACAAAGCCGTATTCTCGCGGGATTGAAACCGCTCTTTCCATATCGCCGCGCCACGAATCGTCACCGAGCCGATTTTTTGCTATCGCCGTAAGAACACGCAGATGTATCATATCGATATGCCTTGCGCACTTTTCGCAGTATGGCTCAAGCGGCGACAGCGTAAGCATTGCCGCCGTTTCGTCACCGAGCGCAAGCTCCGCCATTGCTTCTGTAAAATATTGGTATCTTTTGAGTATGTGCATATTAAGCGAATCGCGCGGCGCTTCGTCACAGTACCACTTTTTTGTCAGCTCGGTATCCGCCCGCCGCATATCTATGCGACACATCATCGCGTTTATGTTCGGCATAAAGCGGTCCAGACCTCTCTCCGAAAATCGCGCCTTCATCGCGGCAAGAGTGTTTTTTGCATCATCGGCTCTGCCGCTGTCAGCCTGACTGCGCACCAGAAGTCCGACAAGCGCAAATTCTATGTCCGGAGTTCCGCCGCTCTGCACCTCGCTGAGACGCGACACAAGGGTGAGCATTCTGCTCGATACGTCCTCGCCCTTTTCAAACTTGCTCTCGGCAACCGCACACTCGGGAAGGACTATTCCGTCCCTGCCAAGCACCGCAGTAACCGGCAGCTTTACCGTTGCATAGAGCAAATCGTCAATTTTGCTCCATTCCGAAAAATCCTTGCCGCCGTTCATTATGCTCGGCAATGTGCTTGTGACCGAAAACGACGGCAGCTCTATCTCTCTGTCCGTCATCAGCTTAAACGCCGATTTTATCGTATCTATAAGTCCCGTCACTCCGCGCTGCGGCAGCGCAACGTCAAGCCATATAAGTCGGCTTTTAGCCTCCTTTGCCGCCGCGTCCGAGCTTTTGCGCACCGCCGCAAAATCCTTCAGGCGGCTGTACCATTTCTCCGAGCCGGCATAGTCGGCATGGAGCGCGCACTGCATACTCTTTCCTTGCATAAGCGCCGGACTTGTCGCGATTGAGGAATCGGGCAGCGACATATAATAGCTCTCCATTTCCTCATAGTGACCCATTCCGGGGTGGAGGTTTGTCGCTTTTATAAGCAGCTCGGACACCTTGCTTTTCTCGCCGCTTTTCATATAGTATTCAAGCGCTTCGGCATATTCCTGATGCAGCTCGTAAAACAGACCGCAGCGGCTGTAAAGCGCGCGCCGCTGTTCCTCCGTATACTCGCGGTTTTGCTCCCACATAAGAAATTCGCGGAACACCGGCCAGAAATGGAACGTGTCGGGACTGTCATAAAGCATCATACTTGAATCGTTTTGCAGCTCTGTCAGAATTTTACCGGCGTTTGCATCGCCGCTGACCATTTTCGCAAGCTCCACAGTAAGCCTTTCAAACGGCGCAAGCTCCAGCAAAAACCGCCGCGTCGGCAAATCAAACCGCTTATAAATCATCTCGTCAAAGTACATATATATCTCATGGGTAACCTCGCCCAGCAGGCTGCTGCCGTACGGCTCGCCCTTTTTCATATGCTCCGCAATAAGCGTGAGCGCAAGCGGATACCCCCACGAATCCCGCATTATGGCATCAAACTCCCCGTCCTGAAGTCTGACGGCGGATTTGTCAAAAAAGTTTTCCGCTGTTTCGCGGTCAAAAAACATATCCTCGGCAGAAAGCTCAAACATCAGCCCCGTCAGCCGAAACGGCATAACCCATCCCGGAATCGCGCCGCGCGTCAGCAGCACAAACCGCTTGTTCGGATTGTCGCGCACAAGCGCACAAAGCAACTGTTCTTCCTCCTCGGAATGTATCGTCTGCAAATCGTCTACAACAAGCACCTCCCATTTGTCGGGGTCGCGGATGCCGTCTAAAATCCTGTCTGCGGAGATTTTTAAAATTTTTTCACACCTGTCGCACAGCACCTCGTTTACAAGCGTGGTTTTGCCAAAGCCGCATGGTGCGTGCAATATCACTATTCTGCCCTTTTCAAAAAAGGTCTGAAACCTTTCAAGGCTGTCATTTTTAATTGCAATCGCTTTTTTCATCAGTATCACATCCTTTCCGTAATATGTTTACGTTTTTTCGCGTCATTGTAAAGACATTTGAATTAGCCTTTTCGGCACAAAAACAGCGCATATTATTTCTGTTTTCTATTTTACCAGTTTATACGCGTTTTGTCATCATCCCAAAGTATGATTTTTTGAAAAAGTTTTAAAACTGTTTTCCCCGCCCACGCAAAAAAAGCTGCCGCACTTCCGAAAAAGTGCGGCAGCCGAATTTTTTCCGACTTATTTATTTTTTATTCCGAGGCAGCGCATCGCATTCAGAATAGCGATAACCGAAACGCCGACATCCGCAAACACAGCCTCCCACATGGTAGCCTTGCCGAACGCGCCGAGCAGCAGCACCGCGAGCTTTACCGCAAGGGCAAACACAATGTTTTCCTTTGCAATCCGCATTGTTTTTACCGAGATTCTGAGTGCCAGCGGCAGTCTGCGTATATCGTCGTCCATGATAACAATATCCGCCGCCTCGATTGCCGCGTCAGAGCCCATGCTGCCCATTGCAATTCCCACGTCAGCTCTTGCCAGAACGGGAGCGTCATTTACGCCGTCACCGACATAAACTGCGGTTGCGCCGTTTTCGTTTTGCTCGGTTATCTTAACCATTTCGCTTATCTTATCAGCCGGCAAAAGCTCCGCATGGACCTCGTCAAGTCCAAGCTCGCCGCCGACCTTCTCACCGACCGCCCTTCTGTCGCCCGTCAGCATTACCGTCTTTGTTACGCCAAGCCGTCTCAGGCTCTCTATCGCGGTCTTTGCGCCGTCCTTTATCACATCGGCAATGGTAACTCTTCCTATATATTTACCGTCCTTTGCCACATAGACGCAGGTCGTGCCGTCCTCCGCGCCCTCGGTCTCGATACTGTTTTCCTTCATCAGCTTGATATTACCCGCAAGTACCTCGCTGCCGTCAAGAGTTATCCGCATACCCCTGCCTGAAAGCTCCTCCGCGTCTGATATTCTGCTGTTGTCAAACGGTTTTCCGTATGCCTTTACTATCGACTGCGCAATAGGATGCTTGCTGCAGCTCTCTGCATACGCGCATATCTCGATAAGCTCCGCTTCGCTTATTCCGCTTGGGATTACCTCCGAAACCTCAAAGCTGCCGCGGGTCAGCGTTCCCGTTTTGTCAAATACCATGCTGCGGCACTTTGAAAGCTCCTCTAAGTAGTTTGACCCTTTTATCAGTATTCCGTTTTTGGACGCGCAGCCTATACCGCCGAAGAATGAGAGCGGTACCGATATAACAAGCGCGCACGGACACGATATTACAAGGAATACAAGCGCGCTGTGAAGGCTTTCGCTCCACTGTCCGTTAAACAGCGGTACAATAAGCGCCATTGCAAGCGCAGCAAAAACCACCGCGGGCGTGTAATACTTTGCAAACTTTGTGATAAAATTCTCCGTCTTTGCCTTCGCCGAGGTCGCATTCTCGACAAGCTCCATAATCTTGCATACCGTTGAATCGTAAAATTCCTTTTCCACACGGATTTTCAGCACACCGCTGAGGTTTATACAACCGCTGAGTACGCTGTCGCCCTCCGCAATCTGCCGCGGGACCGACTCGCCCGTAAGGTTTGACGTGTCTATGCCCGAGCTGCCGGAAACAACCGTTCCGTCCATAGGTATCTTCTCGCCCGGACGGACTACTATAATATCGCCTATGTGCAGCGACTCCGGCTCAACCTTTACATAGTCGCCGTCCTTCTCGATGTAAGCAAACTCCGGACAAATCTCCATGAGGTCGGAAATGGATTTTCTGCTTCTGCCGACCGCAATGCTTTGGAAAAGCTCTCCGACCTGATAAAACAGGATTACGAAAACCGCCTCGCCGAATTCGCCGGTCAAAAGTGCGCCCATGGTCGCAATCATCATCAGAAAGTTTTCGTCAAACACCTGACCGTTTTTGATGTTTACCGCCGACTTTTTCAGCACGTCAACACCGATTATCAGGTAACACGCAACAAATAAAACATCCTTTATAAGTTCCTGCAACGGCAGCAGATATGTTGCCGCATATTATTATCCTGCAAAGTACATTTTTCTGTTTCTTGTTCATCCGTCATTCACTTCCCATACATTTGATATTATTCTTATTTTATAACGCAGTCCGGCTCAATCTTCTTTGTAACCTCTTTTGCCTTTGCCAAAATCTCGTCAAAGCATTCATCATCCGCGTCAAGTACCAGTTTTTGCGCCATAAAGTTCACCGTTGCGCTGTTTACGCCGTCAAGCTTGCCTATCGCGTCCTCAATCTTTGCCGCGCAGTGCGCACAGTCCAAATTCTCCAGTTCAAATCTCTTTTTCATTGTTTTTTGCCCCTTTCTATTCCTCTATGTGATTCATACCCTGACCAATTATTGTCCGAACGTGATCGTCGGCAAGCGAATACAGCATCGTTTTGCCTTCGCGTCTGTATCTGACCAGCCGCGCCCTTTTAAGAACGCCCAGCTGATGCGAGATTGCCGACGCCGTCATATTCAGCAGCTCCGCTATGTCGCTCACGCACATCTCCGCTTCGAAAAGCGCGTAAAGGATTTTTATGCGCGTGCAATCCCCGAATACCTTGTACAGCTCCGCCAAATCGTACAGAACCTCATCCTTGGGCATTGTGTCCGCTACCTGTCTGATAAGCGCCGCATTCGTTTCGGCGTTTTCTCTGTTCATCTCATCGAAAATATTCTCATGCACGTTTGTTCATCCTTTCATTTGAATAATTGTTCAATCGTTACTGTTATTATACTCCGCGGTTTTTATTTTGTCAATACATTTTTGAAAAAAATTTTATAAATTTTAAAGCCGCATATATTTATTTTGGGCGTATTCCTTTTTGTCTTTGCAAAACAAAAAACGGACTCAAAAGGCAGCCGTCTAACCTTCATGTCCGTTTTTGTCCTTATCCCTTTCGGGCGGTATTGCTCCGTTTTTACTGAATTTTTTTCGTATTTCAAGCTCCTTGCCCGTCTGCAAAATTCCCCTGCCGTATGTATTGTTCAGACTGAAAACCACATCGTCCAGAGCCTCGCTCCTTCGCGACCGCTCAGCCGCCGCGTCCGTTTCGTCAAACAGCGAAAGCTGACGGAATTTTTCCTCCTTGCTGTCGCGGAGGTTGCTAATGCTCACTCCGATAAGCCGCACAGGCATGGAAAAACTCTGTTTATCCAAAATTTCCCGCGAAATTGCATAGATTTCCTTTGCGGAGTTTACCGCGTCCCCGCTCCGCGCGCGCGTAATGCTGCGCATATCGCTCAGTTTTATTTTCAGAGTTACGGTTTTTCCCCACACGCCGCTCTTTTTCGCGCGGTATGCAACCGCCGCCGAAAGCAGGTGCAGCGCGTCCCGCAATACCTCCTTGTCGGTTATGTCGGTCTGAAAGGTATGTTCTCTGCCTATTGACTTCGCCGCGGAGTCCGCAATCACCTCGCGCCGGTCATCGCCGTGCGCAAACCTTCGGATTTCCGCACCGTGAACGCCGAACATTCTGACCATAGCCGTTTCCGTCTGTGCCGCAAGCTGCGCAACAGTGTATATTCCTATCGCGTTCAGCTTTTCCGCCGTCTTTTTTCCTATTCCGTTAATCACGCCCACAGGTCTGTCGGCTATCAGCGAAACAAGAGCCGCACTGTCGGGAATTATAAAAAAGCCGTTCGGCTTTTTCTCCTCGCTTGCGAGCTTTGCCCCCATCATACAGTACGAAATACCTACCGAGCAGGTCACTCCGACGCTCTCGAAGATTTCGGCTTTAAGCTGCCTGCCGATTTTCTCCGCGCCGCCGAACAGTTTTTCCGATGCAGTAACGTCCATATACCCCTCGTCAAGAGCAACAAACTCAATTACATCGGTATACTTCAGCATGATTTCATGAATTTTGGAGGACGCCTCCGCGTACTTGTGCATATTTCCGTGCATAAACACTCCGTCGGGGCAGCGGCGGTACGCCTCTTTTATATTCATTGCGGAACGTATTCCGAATTTTCTTGCCTCATAGCTGCACGTCGAAACCACGCCGCGTTCTGTCGGAAGCGCGCCTATTATCAGCGGTTTTCCGGCAAGGCTCGGATTGTCGCGCACCTCTACCGCGGCAAAAAACGCGTCCATATCCACATGAATTATTTTCCTTTTACCGTTCAATGCCGTATTCACCTCCGAAAAACCTTTTGCCGTTATCCGCTCTCCGCTCCTTGCAAAACTATATTTAACGCGGCTTTCGTCCGTCCTTCGCACATCATTTTTTTACCAGTTTTTCAATACCGTTATATATATTGTAGTATGACGGCTTAACCTCGCCCTCAATTCTGTTTCCGTAAATCATTACCTTATCACGAAAAGCCAGTCCGAGCATGGGATTAAGCTGATTAAACAGATTTATTACTTCCGCATACGATTCGACGATTCCGTTCTTGTCCGACTTTGTTTTAAGCTCGTCAAGCACAAACTTCATTTCATCATCCTCAAAACGGCACAGATTGCCGTCGCCGAGCAAAAAGCTCAAATCCATATCTGCCGGAATTACACAGCTGCCGATAAACAAATCAAATTTTCCGTTTGCTATGCGTTTCTCATATTCCTCGAACGGCGCCTTTGTAACCGTTGTTTCTATCCCCATTTCACCAAAATTATTTTGTATTATTTGTGATATGTTTTCGCGGTCCGCGTTGTCCTCGTTTATCAATATATCAAGCTTCAGCCGTATACTCTTTCTTCCGCTCTTTTTCCTGTAATAGCTGTTGTCGACAAGCTCCCACCCGCAGTCCTCAAGCTCCTTCTTTGCCGCGTTAAGATCGCGGCGGAAGTCCTCCGTCTGCGAGCCGTACGCATACCACTCCGGGCGTATCGGGGCATTTACCGAAACGCCGCCGCTTAAAAACACCGTTTCACAGATTTCCTTGCGGTTAATCGCGTACGAGAGTGCGCTGCGCACTCCGTTTTCGCTCAGTATGCTGTTTTTGTTGTTTATCCCCACAAAGTGATAAACCGGCGTTTTTATCTGCGCATATGACGATTCTGTCGCGTCAACATACTTTCCCCAGTCGCTGTTTTCCGCCGCAGCTATGTCGATATTTTCCGAGCCGAAGGCATAAAGCGCGGTATCCTTATCGGGCAGCATTCTTACCTTTATCAGTTTACACGCGGGCTTTCCTCCCCACCATGACGGGTTTTCCGCAAGGTAGTACACGTTTCCCTCGTTCCTGTCCTCAAGCATATACGCGCCCGTTCCAATCGGACTGAACTGCTGCAAATCCGCGCCGATGCTTCCGTTCTTTATTATCGGGAAATATAAAAGATTTACAAAGCACGGGTTCGGCATTTTCAGCGTAAACACAACGCTGTCCGCGCCCTCCGCCTTCACCGCCGCGATATTTGCGGTATTCGCCGCATAGCAGCTGTCCGTATGCGACATTATGCTGCGCACCGTATACACAACATCCTCTGCCGAAAAAGCCGAGGAATCCTGCCAGATAACGCCGTTTTTCAGCTTCAGAGTCCACTGCTTTCCGTCCTTTGACGCGCTCCACGACTCCGCCAGCTTTGCCCTGGGCTGCATATCATCGCCGAGGGTTATCAGGCTGTCAAAAATCATTTCAAGCATCTGAACATTTGCCTCGTTATTGCTTAAAATCGGACAAAACGTGTCCGGCTTATATGAGAAAACGGAGATTATTCCGTCCGACGGCTCTTTTTTGGTTTCCGTCTTTTTTACGGTCGTATCGCTCTCCGCCGTGCTGTTCTTTTCATCTTTTTTGCCGCAGCCGCACGCCGTTGCCAAAACAGCGAATACAAGCAGCGCCGCAAACATTCTTTTCATTATTTCTCCTCCTCGGCGGACTCCAGTCCGTCCCTTTAATACAGAGTATTCCGATTTCGCGTTGTATTATCCGACCTCAGCCGTTACTTTTTCTTTTTCGGTTTTGGCTCCGGCAGCTCGTCATAAACGGCATTAAAAAGTCCTGTCAGATATTCCCTGTCATCAACATTATCGACAAGCAGCATATCCTTCGCGCCCTCATACGGCGGCTCGTATACTGCCGATGGCATATATTTTACCGCGGCGTCAACAGGCTTTATCAAAAGGCGGTCATCGCATACATACGCGGCAATCCTACCCTTATAGTAAATTATATATTCACCCATCATAGCTCTGCGGGTTATTCCCTCCAGCTCCGACAGCTGCCCCAGAATAAACTCCATATACTCCTTGCTTGTAGCCATACACAGCACCTCTTATCAGATTATTCAAGCATTATAAATGCGCCCATGCGCCCCGCGCCGCTTTTTTGGCGGCGGTAGGAAAACAGCTTTTCGCCGCTGCACACCGTACAAAGTCCGAAAATATCTATATTCTGCGCGGGTACGCCGCACTCCGCAAGCATATCTCGTATTTTTGCCTGCAAATCCACCGTGAACTTGCCGTTCTCTTTCGGAAAACGGTATTTTTCTTCAAAAACCTCCGCGACCTCGCCGCCAACCTCAAAGCAGCATTTGCCTATTGACGGTCCGATTGCCGCGCATATGTCCTCCGGACGGCTGCCATAGACCTCGCAAAGCATTTTCGCCGCCTTTGGGGCAATCCCCGCCGCAGTTCCGCGCCAGCCCGAATGTACCGCCGCAACGGCTCTGCGCCTTCTGTCCGCAAGCAGCACGGGTACGCAGTCCGCATAAAATATCACAAGCGGAAGTCCCGCGCAATCCGTCATAAGTCCGTCCACATCGGTCATATCCTGCGCGCGGCTCACTCCGATTCCCGCATCACGCCCGGTCACTATGCGTATATTTGCGGAATGTGTCTGTTTTGACGCGATAATTTTCTCAAACGGAATTTCCAAATCCCGCGCCGCAAGTCTGTAGTTGCCCAAAACTGACTCGCGGTCGTCACCACAGTTAAAACCGAGGTTCAGTCCCTCGATTTTTCCCGTACTCAACCCGCCGTTGGCGGTCGCAAACGCGTGTTTCAAGCCGCTTATTCCGCTTAAGATTTCGCTTTTAAAGTATTTTCTATCGTCGCAGCATACCGTTATCATCTACCCAATATCCTCCGCGGGAAAATACAGCCGCTCGACCGAGGTTGTCTTTCCCGTCTTTTCGTCAATATCAAATACCGCGCCGGAAAACCAGACCGCGCCCTCTGCCTTTTCAAATCTGAATTTTTTGCGGGTATAATACATATCCATGATTATTTCTTTTTTTACGCCAAGCACCGAATCCCGCACACCTGTCATACCGAGGTCGCTTATATACCCAGTACCGCCGCCGAGTACCCGCTCGTCCGCGGTCTGTATGTGGGTGTGCGTACCGAACACCGCACTGACCTTTCCGTCAAAGAAATATCCGTAAGCCAGCTTTTCACTGCTTGTTTCCGCGTGAAAATCTATCAGAATTATGTCAGCATTTTCGCCTATCTCCGCAAGACACTTCTCGGTTGTCCTAAACGGACAGTCGAGCGGCTCCATATTTACGCGGCCCATTGCGTTGATGACAGCAATTCTCACATTGCCGAGGTCATCGACAAAATATCCCATTCCCTCCGTTTCCGGCGGATAGTTTATCGGGCGGATAACACGCGGGTTATCGCTGAGTACCGCCTTGTACTCCTTGTTTGCAAAGGTATGGTTTCCGAGGGTTATCACGTCAACTCCGCACGAAAGGAGCGTATCGGCAATATCAACGGTAATTCCGTTTGTCGTTGCCGCATTCTCGCCGTTTGCTATGCAGTAGTCCGCGCCGTACTTCTTTTTTATTCTTCCAAGATTGTTATATATAAATTCACGTCCGTCAGACGCTACTATATCTCCCACAGTCAAAATTCTCATGTTTGCAATACACCTTCCGTCAGCTTATTTTAAATTTGCCGTATTTCAGAAAAAGGCTGCATTTTATGCAGCCTTTTACCGTTACTTATTTTGCATACTCCACCGTTCTCATCTCGCGGATAACATTAACCTTAATCTGACCCGGATACTCCATAGTATCCTCAATCTTTTTAACAATATCCTTTGCGAGTATAACGGTTTCCGCGTCATTTACCTTATCGGGTTTAACCATAATTCTGATTTCGCGTCCCGCCTGAATTGCGAACGAACGCTCAACTCCCGCGAACGAATTTGCAATTTCTTCAAGGTTTTCAAGTCTTTTAATATACGACTCGATATTTTCGCGTCTTGCGCCCGGACGTGCCGCCGAAATCGTATCCGCAGCCTGTACAAGGCACGCAACGCACGAGTTAGGCTCAACATCGCCGTGATGCGCCATAATCGCATGAACAACCTTCTCGTTCTCTTTGTACTTTCTTGCAATATCCGCACCGATTGTAACGTGCGAGCCTTCAACCTCATGGTCGATAGCCTTACCTATGTCATGGAGCAGACCCGCGCGCTTTGCAAGCGTTACGTCCGCACCAAGCTCCGATGCCATAAGTCCGGCAATATGCGATACCTCTATCGAATGCTTCAGCACATTCTGTCCGTAGCTTGTACGGTATTTAAGACGTCCAAGCAGTTTGATAAGCTCGGGATGCAGACCGTGAACCCCTGTTTCAAAGGTAGCCTGTTCACCCTCCTGCTTGATAATGTTCTCAACCTCACGTCTTGATTTTTCAACAGTTTCTTCAATCCTGCCCGGATGAATACGTCCGTCAACAATCAGCTTTTCAAGAGCAAGTCTTGCAATTTCGCGGCGTACCGGGTCAAATCCCGACAATATAACCGCCTCCGGAGTATCGTCAATTATAAGGTCGATACCCGTAAGAGTTTCTATCGCGCGAATATTTCTTCCTTCGCGTCCGATAATGCGCCCCTTCATCTCATCATTCGGCAGCGGCACAACCGAAACAGTTGTATCCGCAACATGGTCGGCAGCGCAGCGCTGTATCGCTCCGGTAATAATATCGCGGGCCTTTGCGTCCGCTTCCTCCTTTGCCTGATCCTCGATACTTTTTATAAGTATCGCCGCCTCATGCCTTGTGTCCTCCTCAACCTGTCTGAGGATAATTGTCTTTGCCTCGTCAGCCGACATTTCCGCAACCTTTTCAAGCTGCGTCATCTCAAGCTTTTTAACACGTTCGACCTCCTCACGAATGTCGTCAACCTCGTTGAGTTTCATCTGGAGCTGATCCTCTTTCTTTTCAAGAATCTGCGTCTTTTTGTCGATTGTGTCCTCCTTCTGCTGAATTCTGCGTTCCTGCCTCTGGAGCTCGTTTCTTCTTTCTTTTATTTCTTTTTCAAGTTCGTTACGTTCTTTATGTATTTCCTCTTTAGCTTCCAAAAGTTTTTCTTTCTTTGTATTTTCAGCGTCCTTTAAGGACTTTGATTTTGCACTGTCTATAATTCTTTTTGCTTCATCCTCGGCGCTGCCAATCTTCGTTTCCGCAACCTTTTTTCTGTACGAATAACCATACCTGAAGGCAAGAAACATTCCGATAACGGCAATAATAACCACGCCGACAAGAATTGCTATCTCTAATCCGTCTATACTACACACCTCCTTATTGCTTTATTTGACGATTAAATCATAATGAATTATTTATATCGCGGCATTGCCGCAAGCTCAATCCGCGCCGCTTTCCGGGCAGCAGACTAAAACCTTACAAAGAAATACATTCGCGTAACATATATAATTTATATTGCTAAAATCATATACACTTTAATTTTAATAAATTTACAGCAATCTGTCAAGTATTTTTTCAATAAAAATATAATTTTTTTAGCATATTTGCACAATATTCCCTTTTAAAACCTCTTTTTTAGAGCTTGACAACTGTCAGGCTCTAAAAAAGAGCGGGTGCGGCATTTTGCCGCACCCGCTCTTTTTACTTATTTATCATTTTTGCAAGCTCGTCCATAAACGAGTTTATATCCTTAAACTGTCTGTAAACCGACGCAAAACGGACATACGCAATATCGTCCAGCTTTTGCAGTCTTTCCATAACCATCTCGCCGATTCTTTCGGACGAAACCTCCCGTTCCAGCATATTATACAGCTTTGACTCTACGTCATCGATAAGATTGTCAATCTCTTTAAGCGTAACAGGGCGTTTCTCACAGGCGCGGAGTATTCCGTTCAGCACCTTGTCGCGGTTAAAGGTTTCGCGCATACCGTTACGTTTGATTACGACAATCGGAATCGTTTCTATTTTCTCATAGGTGGTGAAGCGCTTTCCGCACGCAAGACATTCGCGGCGGCGGCGTATTGTCGTTCCGTCATCGGCAGAACGCGAGTCAATAACCTTACTTTCAAGATTTCCGCAAAACAAACAACGCATAATATCAATCTCCCTTTTAATATTTTTACACATCTAAAAACAATTTTATTATTCTGTTTTTATCAATACGTCCTTCCTGTGCAGCATTTCATCGATTCGCTCTATATAGTCCTTAGGTTCCTTTACATTGAAAATGCGTTCTATTCGGTCGGTTTCGCGGTCAACCGTCTTTGTCACACCGCCGCAGCCAAGCGAAATTATCGTCTGCATTTCCTCCATTATATATATGTTATAAAGTCCCTCCGTACCGGGCAGAGAATAACCCACATTTTCAAGATTCCCAAGCATATGCTTTTGTCTGTACAGATAGTACGGGTGTTTTCCCTTCTCCGTCAGACTGCGGAACGCGTAATCCACCATGTCGGAAACCGTATCCCCCTCCGTAAGGCTGTAGTCCGCAAGCGTTTCGTTCAGCTTTGACGAACGCTTTACGCTCATTGTATGTACGGTGGTATTTTCAGGTTTCAGCCGTTCCACCCTCTCGACCGTACTCTTAAAGCTGTCAAGCGTATCGCTCGGCAGTCCCGCAATCAAATCCATATTTATGCACTCAATTCCGCACTCGCGCGCAAGGTACACCGCCTTTTCTATATCCTCCGGCGTATGATTGCGCCCTATCACTTTCAGCACATCAGGATTCATCGTCTGCGGATTTATGCTTATTCTGCCTATGTTATACTTTTTTATTGTTTTCAGCTTATCCTCGGTTATCGTGTCGGGTCTGCCCGCCTCAACCGTGAACTCCTTTATTTTTGACAAATCCGTCTGCGAATAAAGGCAGTCAAACAGCCTGTCAAGCATTTCCGCCGACAGGGTTGTCGGCGTTCCGCCGCCGATATAGCCCACCTGAACATGCAGCCCCATTTCCCGTGCCATTTCAGCACAGGCTTCGATTTCACGAAACAGCGCTTTTAGATACGGTTCAACCAGATGGCCGTCTCCGATCTCGC
>URZD01000034.1 GCA_900552305.1 uncultured Eubacteriales bacterium | reverse complement strand
AATTCTTGTCAGAGAGTCGCAAAACGGCGAGTATCTCATCTGGCTGATATTTATCGGCGCGTTTCTTGCCGATACCGGCGCGTACTTTGTCGGCATATTTTTCGGCAGACACAAGCTCTGCCCCGAAATCAGTCCGAAAAAAACCATCGAGGGCGCGTTCGGCGGCGTGCTCGGCGGTGTGGTTTTCTATATTGTGTACGGACTTATTTTAAAATACGCGTTTAATTTCTCGGTGCGCTTTGCAAGTCTTGCGCTTATGGGGGTTATAATATCGGTAATATCCGAGATTGGCGACCTTTCCGCATCGATTATAAAACGCCACTACGGCATAAAGGACTACGGAACGCTGTTTCCGGGTCACGGCGGCATTCTTGACAGGTGCGACAGCGTGATTATGGTTGCGCCCGCCGTCTACCTCCTTTTAAACAGCGTGTTTACCGTTATTCTTTAACGCATTATGAGGTGAACGTAAAAAAATGACGGTACAGGACATATCGCCTAAGGAGAAAGCTTTGATGAACATTACAAACGAAAATTCGCCCCTGAACATTTCAATCCTCGGCTCGACCGGCTCAATCGGAACACAGGCGCTGGAGGTTGTTGACGACCTTCGGGGGATAAAGACAATAAACGTGGTTGCCCTTTCGGGGAAAACCAACATTGACCTTCTTGAAAAGCAGGCGCGGAAATACCGCCCCAAAGCGGTTGCCGTGGCTGACGAAGGCGGAATGAGGGAGCTTTCCGTCCGCCTTGCGGACACGGATATACGCGTTCTCTGCGGCGAGGAGGGTCTGATTGAAATTGCAGCGCTTGAGGAAACCGACATGGTGCTTTCGTCCATAGTCGGCTTTGCGGGTCTTGTTCCGACCCTTCACGCAATCGGCGCGGGCAAGGACATTGCCCTTGCCAATAAGGAAACTCTTGTTACCGCAGGCGGTATATTTATGGACGCCGTTGCCGAAAAGGGCGTTCGGCTGCTCCCGGTCGACAGTGAACACTCCGCGATTTTCCAAAGCCTTCACGGCGGAAACCGCGCGGAGCTTGAAAAAATCCTGCTCACCGCCTCCGGAGGTCCGTTTTTCGGCAAAACCCGCGCGGAGCTTTCGGGTGTCACAAAGGAGGACGCGCTCCGTCACCCCAACTGGTCGATGGGCGCAAAGATTACGGTTGACAGCGCAACGCTGATGAATAAGGGTCTTGAAATAATCGAGGCAAAGTGGCTTTTCGGCGTTGACATTGACGATATAGAGGTCGTTGTTCAGCGCGAAAGCATTATTCATTCTATGGTGGAGTTCGTTGACGGCAGCATAATTGCGCAGCTTTCGCTCCCGTCCATGAAGCACCCGATTCAGTACGCGTTCACATATCCGTACAGACTTCCGTCGCCCGACAAGCGGCTGTCGTTCCGCGAGCTTGGAAAAATGACGTTTTTCGAGCCGGATGAAAAAACCTTCCGCTGTCTTGCGCTTGCAAAAAAGGCGGGGCGTGACGGAGGAATTATGCCGACCGTGCTGAACGCCGCGAACGAAATCGCGGTTGACGCGTTTCTGCACGACCGAATCGGATTTTTGGATATTGCCGATTTTGTCGAAAAAACACTTTCCGATTACAGAAATATACCGAATCCTACTGTTGATGATATAATAAATACTGACAGAGAAATCAGGGCAAAATATACCCTGTAGGCAAATCGTCGGCGCTCCAAAGCTTCTGCCGCGGCAGAAACCGCGGAAATCAGAGTTCTGTTTTGGGGCGTGACCAACCGAAAGGAAGTAATATAAAAAATGAATATGATCGGTACACTGATTTTTGCATTGCTTGTTTTTTCGCTTATCATATTTGTACACGAGCTGGGTCACTTTCTGACCGCGCGGCTTTTCCGCGTAAAGGTACACGAATTTGCCATAGGCATGGGACCTCAGCTTTTTGCGCGCCAAAGGGGAGAAACAAAATACTCAATCCGCGCCATACCTATGGGCGGATTTTGCAGCATGGAGGGCGAGGACGCGGCGAGTGACGACAGCGGCTCGTTTTCCGCAAAGCCGTGGTACGCAAGATTTGTGATTCTTGCCGCGGGTGCGACAATGAACATCATTCTCGGCTTTCTGATATGTACGCTTTTTGTCTCGCTCTATTACAAAAGCGTGGGAATACCGACAACTACGGTCGGTAAGGTCATGGACTACTCCCCGCTTTATGATTTTTTGGAGCCGGGCGACAGAATCATAAGTGTTGACGGTCAGCGCGTAAACATCAAACGCGACATTGACTTTATAATGCAGCAAAGTGACGGCAGCGAATGTGATATAACGGTAAAACGCGGCTCGGAAAGACTGACAAAGACCTTCACTCCGTACGCGGCAAAGCAAAATGACGGCAGCGCCGCGTACCTAATCGGCTTTACCGCGGAGATTAAGCCGATGAGTGTATTCGGCGTTCTGCGCGAATCGTTTTTCCAGACGCTGTGGACGGTAAAGCTGGTGTTTGTATCGCTTAAAATGCTGCTCACGGGCGGCGCGTCGGTTGCGGACGTGTCGGGACCCGTCGGAATTGTAAGCACCATGAACACCGCGGCACATCAGCAGAACGGCTTTATCGCGCTGCTCTACCTTGCCGCGTTGATTTCCGTAAATATCGGAGTGATGAATCTGCTTCCGTTCCCCGCGCTTGACGGCGGAAGAATTTTCTTTGTGCTTGTCGAGGCTGTGCGCCGCAAGCCGATTCCGCCCGAAAAGGAGGGCATGGTACACTTTATCGGCATGGCGCTGCTTATCGCGCTTATGATAGTTGCGACATGGAACGATATTTTACGGCTGATAGGACATTAAGTCTTACGGTGTGAGCGTTTAAAAGGATGATGATTTTTTAATCGCATGGCATATCGTGTTCGGCTGCCGTGCGTACTTGAAAAGATGACAAACCGAAATATGACGAATTATGCCCTTTTAGGCGGGTTAAGATTATTCTTTTCGGTTTAGTCTTGCAAGGATGACAAGCCGAATTATGCCTTTTCGGGCGTATTCGGCTCCTGTGTGACTAAACCGCAAAATCCCGCCGCGGTCGGAAGTGTAAAAGTTTTCTGCATAAAAAAGTGCGCGGCGCATAAACGCGCCGCGCACTTTTTATCTTAAAACAGATTATTTCTTTTCGTAGCTCTTACAAAAATGAGGTACCGCTACCGAGTCCGCGCCTGTCTTTTCGTTTGTTACCTCGATTGTGCCAAGCTCGCACTTGTCCGCGCCCGCGTGGTGCATACACTCATGGACGTTACAGCATACTCCGCAATTACAATTTTCCATAATACTTTTCCTTACCTTTCCGCCCGCAAATATATTTTAAATGTACGTATTCCTTTTGCGGGCAGACGGTATACGCACAGCTTGCGGCTTTTGCGGAATTTAAACCGAATCCGCAGCAGTCCGCCGTAATGTCCGACCCGACCGTCAAATCGGAAATCGGCTCGAACCCGATTTTTTTCGGCTTGACGACTGCGGCTTTTCATTACAAAAATAGTATTTGCGATTTTTAAAAAAATATAATCGATTTTAAAACTTTTTTTAATACATAAAAGGTCATATGTATGAAGGGAGGAAACAGAGATGTCAAAACTGACCGTATTTGATAAATTTATATGTGAAAATCTTGACAGCGCATACCGCTTTGCATATACATATATGAAAAATAAGGAGGACGCGGAGGATGTGGTTTACGATTCCGTGTTAAAGGCGATGAACTCCCTTCACAGGCTGAAAAATGCCGACAGTATCAAGCCGTGGTTTTTCAAAATTATCGCAAATACCGCGCTGACCGCTCTGCACCGCTCGCGGCGCACCGTTTTGACCGATTTCACGGCGGAGGAGCATCACGCCCTTGACACATACGAGGACGACTATACAAATCTTACAACCAACGAGGTTTTAAGCTGTTTAGGCGAGGACTACCGCAGTATAGTAATTCTGAAGGTCTGCGAGGACATGACCTTCGGCGAGATTGCCGCAGTTCTCGGAATTTCCGAAAACACCGTAAAAACCCGCTTCTACCGCGCGGTAAAGCTGCTAAAAACGTATATGGAGGAGGATGGTCATGAATAATCTGAAAAAATCTTACACAGACATACGCGCAGATAAAGAGTTTAACGAAAAAATAGCTGCGCTTATAAAGCGCAGAAGTGCGGCGCTTCGCGTAAAACGCGTGCTTGGCAGCATGACTGCCGCCGCGGCAAGCCTTGTGCTTGTCACTGCGGCGATACTCAACAGCTTTCCTGCGACAGCCTACGCGCTTTCCGACATTCCGGTAATATCCGATATAGTACGCGTTATTACCTTCGGAAAATACGAACACAGCGAGGGCGGCTATGACGCGAGCATAGCAACTCCGAAAATCGAGGGTCTGCTTGACAAGAAGCTTGAGGACAGGCTGAACCGTGAGTTCAAGGACAATGCCAACGCGCTTATCGCCGCGTACGAAAGCGATGTAAAGGAACTGAAAAAGGAGTTCGGAGACGAAACCGTCCACATGGGCGTAACCTCCGACTATATAATCAAAACCGACAACGATTCATATCTTGCGCTTGACGTGTATATACTCAATGTCGCAGGCTCATCGTCAACCGTTCACTCGTTTTACACCATAGACAAAAAAACGCACACGCTGCTCACGCTGAAAGGACTTTTTAAGGACGGCGCGGATTATGTGAGCGTACTCAACGAATATTTGCTGAAACAGATGAAGTACGAAAACGAGCATAACGGCGGTATGTACCAGACGGAGGACAACGAGTTTTTTGAAGGCTTTAAATCCATAAAACTCAACCAGAATTTTTATATCAACAGTGACGGAAAGCTTGTAATCTGCTTTGACAAGTACGAGGTTGCGGCGGGCGCGCAGGGCAGCCCGGAGTTCGTCATCCCGGACGAGGTTATAAAGGACATCCGCAAATAGCCGCGGTTTTGGGCGGTAATATCCGCGGAAAAAAGTAGTAATAATTAAAACAGTTTTGCAATCAAAAAAAACAGACCGCAAAAAGGCTTGTTGCTTTACCTTTGGCAAATGCCTTTTGCGGTCGTTTTGTTTTAAATATTCTTGCTTGATTTTTTAAGTTCGTTCAAAAGCTGCGGGTAGAGCTGGCAGCACATTCCGCCGTCCAGTATAAGCTCGGAGCCGGTCACGTTTTTCGATTCGTCACTGCCGAGGTACCATGCGGCGTTGGCTATATCCTCAAAATCCGAAATATCGCCGATAGGCGTAAGAGTGCCGTCAACGATCCGCGTGTCGCCCATTTTGACCCAACGCTCGGTTTTTATCGTGCCGGGCAGAACAACATTGCTGCGTATTCCGAAGCCTCCCAAATCAACGGCAAGAGCCTTTGACATTGAGTTTATGCCGCCCTTTGAGGCGATGTATGCAATCCTGTTCGGAATCGCGCGGTATGAGGTGTTTGAGCCGATAAAGACAATCGCGCCCCTATGACGCTCCTTCATTCTGAGCGCTGCCTGACGGATTATCATAAAATTTCAAACTAAGTTTGTCTCGAACACCCGCTGAAATTCCTCTACCGAACATTCAAACATCGGCATTCCCTTTGCGGGGTCGCTGCCAAAACCCATATCCGCCGAGTTAAGGCAGACCGTTTCGACAAAAAGTCCGTTTTTATCAATATCCGCAAAAATGTCCCTTATCCGCTGCTCATCGCGCATATCAAGCGTGTAGCCAAAGGCGCGCACGCCGTGCTTTTCCGCGACAGACACTGCAGCCTGCGCGGCTCTTTCGCCGTTTCGGCTTGTGATTACAACGTCATAGCCTTCTTTTGCAAACCTCTCGGCAACAGCAAGTCCGCTGCCGACTGTTCCTCCCGTAACAAAAACCGCTTTATTCAAATTTGTCATTCCTTTCAAATTTTACATTTCGTCAAATACGCGCACATAATCAACGATAAATGCGTCATCCTCAAATTTTTCGACCTTTTTGACGCTGTTCGAGCGATAGCCCTGTACCTCGGTGGTAAGCAGTATAAACTGCGGCACTTGGGATACGTCCTTGTCAGCAGTTGAAACAACCTCGCCGTCACAGTAGAACACGTATTTTTCGGGCGTCCAGTGCATACCGAAAACGTGGTAGCCGTCATCGGTCGGCTTTAAATCGTAATTGACTCTGCCGTCCTCGCGGAACTGCTTTCCGTAGCCGCCCATAATATTTCCCGTGGTTGCGCGCCCTTTGCCGAAATGCTCCATTATGTCGCTTTCCACGCCGCACCATTTGGGGTCGTATGCCGCGCCTATGCTCGGTGACTGCGTCCAGAACGCGCTCCACATTATCTCAGGCTCCTTTTGAAATTTGCATCTGCACTCATAATAGCCGAAACGGTGCATAAACTTAGGCTCGGGCAGCTCGCCGAGCGGCCAAAAATAAGTCTGTCCCCACGGATTGTCCTGTGTTCCCCCGGGAATGTCGAACGAGTTGCTGCCGGTTTGCAGCTGCGGCGATACATACCTGCCGCCCTTCAGCACCCTGTGCAGCTCAATATTGCTGTTTCCGTCAAATACGATTCCCTCATCGGTGTACGCGTCGAACGGCTTTCCCCAAAAGTTCAGCCTGAAATCCCACTTTGCAGTGTCAAGCTCCGGTCCGTCAAATTCATCATTCCAAACAAGTTTCCACTCGCTGCCCGCCGGCAGAAAGCTCGGTACATGACCCTTTACCTCATACTTCTTCATTTTAATCAATCCTTTCTGATTTTTTATATACTGCTTAAATATTAAAAATAAAATTCTGTTTTTGCCGGGCGAATATCGGTCAGAGCGCCGCTGTAATGCCTGAGCGTGTGCGGTTTGTAGGGATGCTTTGCGCACTCGTCCTCGTCAATCTCGATTCCCAGACCCGGTCTGTCGGGGATTTTTATGTATCCGTCCTCGTATTCAAGCTGTTCGTGCGCAACCTCCTTTCGCCAGTCCACGTCCGAATACATTATTTCAAGAATGGCAAAATTCGGACAGCTTGCAGCAAGCTGGAGTGTTGCCGCGTTCGCGACCGGACCGCTCGGATTGTGCGGGGCGAACGGAATATACCTGCTTTCCGCCTCAGCAGCTATCATTTTAAGCTCCATGATTCCGCCCGCGTGGGAGACGTCCGGCTGAATGTAGTCCGCCGCCGCAAGGTCGAACATTTTTCTGTAGTCCCGGCGCGTATAAAGACGCTCGCCCGCGGCAATCGCAACCGGCGACTTGACGCGTACCTCTTTAAGCGATTCAAGGCTGTCCGGCGGAACAGGCTCCTCAAAGAACATCGGCTTGAACTGTTCAAGCTCCTTTGCGATTTTTATTGCGGTCGGAATATTGAATCTGCCGTGACCCTCGATGAGCAAGTCCACTTCGCTGCCCACGGCGGCGCGGACCTCGCCTATACATTCCAGCGCGGTGTTTAAATCCCTGTTTGAGATTTCAAGATAGCTCTTGCCGAACGGGTCCCACTTCATAGCGGTAACTCCGCGCTCGGCTGCGACTTTCGCCTTTTCACCGAACTCCTTGGGGGTTTTTGCACCCGCAAACCAGCCGTTGACATAGATTCTGACCCTGTCGTTCACCTTCCCGCCGAGCAGTCGGTAAACAGGAACGCAAAGGTGCTTGCCAAGAATATCCCACAGCGCCGTTTCCACAGCGGAGAGCGCCGACATAAGCACAGCGCCGCCGCGCCAGTACGCGTCGCGGTAAATCGCGTGCCGGTGCTTTTCAATGTCGAGAGGATTTTGACCGACAAGGTAGTCCTTGATATGCTCCACCGCGCCTATCAGCGCTTTTTCCTTGTATTCAAGCGTTGCCTCGCCAACGCCGTCAATGCCCGCATCGGTGTAGACCTTAACGAACACCCAGTTTGTGCGAAAGCAATCCACCGTAAATGTTTTAATATTTGTTACTTTCATGAAAATCTCCGTTCCGCCGCCCTGTGCGGCATAATGATAATATAACAATTTTTACGTTATCCGACTTAATACTAAGAAGTGATTTATTATCTGTGTTTTGCGGCAAAGCCTTGACTTAACTCGGATTATAGGCTATAATAAAGCAAATGCAAGCAATGAGTTATACTCCTATTATAACGTGTATAGCCGTTCTTGTATTTCGTAATTATTCTTATTTTTTTAGAAATCTTACTTAAACATCGGAGGTTACCGTGAAAGAGCTGTTTGATGTAAAAAAACTTGACTACTACATTTCAAAAAGCGTATTTTCAAAGCGTCAGACCCCGCAGAGGACGGTGTGCAATTACGAAATTGAGCTGTATGCCACCTCGGGCAACGTCAGCGTTATAAACGGCAAGGAGTACCGTCAGAAAAAAGGCAACATTCTTATAGCCAAGCCGGGCGACACACGCTACAGTATTGACCCGTTCGAGTGCCACTGCGTACACTTCCTTTGTGACGATACCGAAATCAGGGAGCGCCTTGAAGGGCTTCCGAAGGTTTTTGAAGCGTCCGACACGGATGGGATTATACGGATTTTTGAAGATATGCTTGCGGCGCGCGCAAACGCCGACCCCGCCGCAAAATTTGCGGTACAGGGCGGACTTTTGCAGCTGCTCGGCTGCCTTTTGACCGAAACTGGCGAGAGGTATTCCGGAAAGTACGCGCGGTATCTTTCGGCGGTTTCCGACGCGTGCGCCTTCATGCGCGAAAACTGCGACAGGCACATAACGCTTGACGAAATAGCCGCCGCCGCAAACCTCAGTCCGTGCTTTTTTCACGGCGTTTTCAAGTCGGTTAAGTCGGTAACGCCCGCGGAATATCTGCTGAATATCAGGATTTCCTCCGCAAAGCGCCTGCTTGCGTCAAGCAGCCTATCTCTGTCGGAAATCGCGCTGCGGTGCGGGTTTGGAAGCCAAGGCTACTTTAACTATGTTTTTAAAAAGCATACATCGACAACCCCGAAAAAATACCGCGATAAAAAACGTATTATAATTTAAAAAGGAAATCGTTTGTTGTATTTTTAAAAAATTTGTTGAATAATGCTATAGACAAATCGGGAAAAACAGTGTATAATAAAAAGGTTGTGAAAAAGGGAGAAAGATAATTATGATAAGAGAAGATTTAAGAAACATTGCAATCATCGCCCACGTTGACCACGGCAAGACCACACTGGTTGACGAAATGCTTAAACAGGGCGGCGTGTACCGTGAAAACCAGGTTGTTGAGGAGCGCGTTATGGATAACGGCGACCTTGAAAGGGAGCGCGGAATTACAATCCTTGCAAAAAACACCTCGGTACATTACAAAAACATCAAAATGAATATCATCGATACTCCGGGACACGCTGATTTCAGCGGCGAGGTTGAGCGTATTCTGAAAATGGTAAACGGCGTAATTCTGCTTGTTGACGCGGCGGAGGGTCCTATGCCGCAGACGAGGTTTGTCCTTCAGAAGGCGTTGGAGCTTAAACACCGCATAATAATCGTTGTGAATAAGATTGACCGCCCGGACGCGCGCCTTAACGAAATCGGCGACGAGGTTCTGGAGCTGCTGCTTGACCTCAACGCAACGGACGAACAGCTTGACAGCCCGATAATTTACTGCTCGGGACGCGAGGGTACGGCGTCGCTCGATCCCAATACCCCTGGCAAGGATCTGGAGGTTTTGTTTAAGACAATAGTCGACTACATTCCCGCGCCTCAGGGCGACGAGAACGGCGAGCTGCAAATGCTTGTTTCGTCAATAGACTACAACGAGTATGTGGGCAGAATGGCAATCGGCAGGATAGAGCGCGGCGTGCTGCGCCAAAATCAGGAGGTTACGGTTTGCGACTACCACAGCAAGCACGAGCCGTATAAATCGAAGATTGTGAACATTTATCAGATAGACGGTTTGGGCAAAACCGCCGTAACCGAAGCACGCGTAGGCGATATTGTCTGCTTTTCGGGCATTACGGACATCTCAATCGGCGACACGGTTACATCAACCGCCGACCCGACCCCGCTGCCGTTTGTAAAAACCGGCGAGCCGACTATCGAGATGACATTCTCGGTAAACGACAGTCCTTTTGCGGGCAGAGAGGGCAAGTTTGTAACCTCGCGCCAGATACGCGAAAGGCTGCATAAAGAGCTTTTGAAGGATGTTTCGCTCCGCGTGGCGGACGGCGAGACAACCGACAGCTTTCGCGTTGCCGGCAGAGGTGAAATGCACATTTCGATTTTGATAGAAACAATGCGCCGCGAAGGCTACGAGTTTTCGGTCAGCACCCCAAAGGTGCTTTACAAGGAGATTGACGGACAGAAGTGCGAGCCGATAGAGCGGCTGCTGATTGACGTTCCCGAAACCTCGATGGGCGCGGTAATGGAAAAAATGGGGTCGCGCAAGGGCGAGCTTACGCATATGTCGCCGCAGGGCGACCGTATGCGACTTGAATACCTCATTCCCGCGCGCGGCTTGCTTGGCTACAGAAACGAATTTTTAACCGACACAAAGGGCGAGGGTATTCTCAACTCGGTATTTTACGGCTATCAGCCGTACAAGGGCGACATCACGCGCCGTTTTACAGGCTCGCTTGTGTCGTTTGATACGGGAACTGCGGTCGGTTACGGTATATTCAAGGTACAGGACAGAGGATTTATGTTTATCGAGCCGGGAACACCGGTATACGAAGGCATGATTGTCGGTTACTCTCCCAAAATGGAGGACCTTGCCGTGAACGTCTGCAAGAAAAAGCAGCTTACAAACACTCGTGCGTCCGGCAGTGATGACGCGTTAAAGCTAGTGCCGCCGGTAAAGCTCAGCCTTGAGGCGTGCATAGAGTTCCTTGCCGATGATGAGCTTTTGGAGGTCACTCCGAAGAGCCTGCGCCTTAGAAAGCGTATTCTGAATACACAGCTCAGACTTAAAAGCGAACACAGAAACAAATAATTTGCCGTAAAAACAGACGGTACGGTTGTACGGCACGGCGGGTTTGAATGGCGCGGCGCGGTTGTACGGTAAAGTGCGGTTGTACAGCACAACGCGTTTCGGCGGATTTATGGCGGCGCGGCGCGGTTGTACGGCGCGTTTTATGGCTGAAAAACCAAAAAGAATGTGTCGCAATAAAGGCAGAAAGTAAAAACACTGCCTAAATTATCCAAAGGGCAACATAAAAGCGCATATACTGCTTTTCGGCAGTATATGCGCTCTTTTAATATGCAAAAACAATTTTACAAAACTTTGTCCAAAAAGTCTATTGTACGCTGCTCCTTCGGGTTTCCGAGAACCTCTGTGGGAGCGCCCTCCTCGACAATGTAGCCACCGTCCATAAAGATTACCCTGTCGGCAACCTCGCGGGCAAAGCCCATTTCATGAGTAACAATTACCATTGTCATGCCGTCTGCAGCAAGCTGCTTCATAACCTGTAAAACCTCGCCGACCATTTCAGGGTCAAGCGCCGAGGTCGGCTCGTCAAACAGCATAATATCGGGATTCATGCAAAGCGCCCGCGCTATGGCAACACGCTGCTTCTGACCGCCCGAGAGCTGTGACGGAAAGCTTTCTGCTTTTTCCTCAAGTCCTACCTTTTTGAGCATATGGAGCGCCTGTTTGTGCGCCTCGTCCTTGGTGGCTTTTTTTAGGTCTACCGGGGCAAGCATAAGATTCTTTATGACGTTAAGGTTGTTAAAAAGGTTAAAATGCTGAAACACCATGCCGATGTTTTCGCGCACCTTGTTTATGTCGGTTTTCTTGCTCGATATGTCATAGCCGTCAACGATTACCTTGCCGGCGGTTATTTCCTCAAGTCGGTTAAGACAGCGCAGAAACGTGGATTTACCGCTGCCCGACGGACCGATAATAACCACAACCTCGCCCTCGTATATGTCGGTTGAAATATCGTTAAGTACCTCCAGATGACCAAAGCTCTTTTTAAGAGATTCAACATGGATTTTTACATTATTTCTGTTTATCACGGTTTAACCTCCCCTCAACCTTTACTGCAAGAACGGAAAGTGCGGTAATTACAATAAGGTACATAATCGCAACAATAAACCATGTCTGAAAAGACTTAAAGGTTATTGCAATGACGTTCTTTGCGTTGTTTACCAGCTCCGGGAAGCCGATAATCGAAAGAATGGACGTGTCCTTCAGCGTGATGATGAACTGGTTAATTATACTCGGTATCATAGTCCTTATTGCCTGCGGAAGAACTATGCGGTACATCGAACGTCCGTAGGACATTCCAAGGCTTCTTGCAGCCTCCATCTGACCAATGTCAACCGACTGGATTCCACCGCGGATAATCTCCGCCATGTATGCGCCGCAGTTGAGCGCAAGGCAGATAGTGCCGGCGTGCAGTGCGGTGAACGTGAGGGGGATTCCCAAAAAGTTCTTAAAAGCATACGGAATACCGAAGAATACAAAATACGCAAGTACAATCATCGGTATACCGCGGATTATATACACAAACAGCTTTGCAACGGCGTTGCAGAATTTGTTCTTGACCACGCTCAGCAAACCGAAGAAAAGACCGATTATGCAGGCGAAGAACAGACCGTACAGTGCAAGAATCATTGTGTAACCCATAGCGGTCAGCAGCATCTGACCGTAATCTCTTAATATAGCTACCACTTGGCAAGCTCCTTTCGTGCGCGGCAATCGGTAAATCTGCGCCATAGCGCGGATTTGGCGGCGGAAACCGCTAAAGAAATGGGACACCACCGCCTACGGTGGTGTCCCGATTGCCGTCATAAAGTAATAAAAATTTATTCGCCTAAATATTTTGAAATTATCTTGTCGTATTCGCCGCTGTCCTTAATGTTTTTAAGTCCGGCGTTGAACAAATCGAGGAATTCCTGATTGTCCTTGTTGAATATCGCAAGACCGTAGGGTGCGCCTTCGTTCTCGGTGCCTTCAACGATTTGGAGAGCAAGCTCGCCGTCCTTGATTGACGACGCCATAATCGGCGTGTCCTCAAAGCAAGCCGCAGCCTGTCCGCCGATTACCGCCTGGTACATTGTCGGCGAATCCTCAAAGTAGGTGAGAGTAAGGCTGTACTTGTCCTTCAGCTCCTCCGCATAGCTTGCGCCCTGCGTACCTGTCTTTACCGCAACGGTTTTGCCCTTTACATCGTCAAACGACTTTATCGGAGAATCCTTAAGAACAGCCATGCACTGTGTAGCTGTGTAATATCCGTCCGAGAAAATCCAGCCTTCGCTCTTTCTCTTGTCGGTGATTGACGCGCCGGCAATCATTGCGTCAGCCTGACCCGCCTGACACGCCGCGATTGACGCATCCCAGCCGAGGCTCTTAAGTTCGTATTCAAAGCCCTGATCCTTTGCGATGGCAGCAACCAGGTCAACATCAATACCTACAAATGTGCCGCTTTTGTCAGTGTATTCAAAAGGCTTGAATACGGTGTCGGTCGCGATAACCCATTTTTTTCCGCCGGTTGTATTTCCCGTTCCTTTATTGCCGCAGCCGACAAGCACAGAAGCCGCCATACAAACACAAAGCATTACTGATAAAAATTTCTTCATTTTTGTTTCCTCCCTGAAATATATGGTTATACATTCTTAATTTGAACGTACATTATTACCTATATTATAATAAAAAATTCCCAATTAGTCAAGAATAAATGTTGAAAAAAGAAAAGGTTTTTGCAAATGCCGCCATTTTTGCCGTATTTAATTGTAAAAAAGGCGAAAGCCGCAAGAGGTTTTTTTACGGCTCCGCCCGTAAAGGGTGTTTTTGCGCGGCACGCGCAGTTTTTAAGTGCGGTTTTCTTAAATCCCCTTTTTGTGATTCATGTATTCTGTCGGCGTCATGCCGATGTATTTTCTGAAAACCTTTGTGAAGTAGTGTGCGTTTTCAAAGCCGACCTTTTCCGAAATCTCGTACATTTTGTATTCGCAGCTGTCAATCATGCCCTTTGCGACCGTCACGCGGTATTCGTTAATCCAGTCGACAAGGTTTTTCCCCGTTTCCTGTTTGAACAGTTTGCTGAGGTATGACGGCGAGATGTGAATGTAGTCGGCTATGTTCTGCGCCGTTATGTTGCTCATGTAGTTATTCTCAATGTATTCAAATACCTTGTTGATACGCATCGAGGCTTCGTTTACATAAGTTCCGGAGGTAAGCGTGTCAAGAACGTGTTCGGCGTATCTGCGCAGCGCAAGGTCAAGTTCCGTGCGGTCGGTACAGGTATCAAACGCGGGCTTGGAGAGCTGATGTCTGCCGCCGCGCGGGTCGTGCAGAGAGTAAAGCTCCGCGGCAATGTCCGAATACGCGTGCAGCAGCTTGTCACG
>URZD01000033.1 GCA_900552305.1 uncultured Eubacteriales bacterium | reverse complement strand
AGCAGTGTTTCTAATAAAAGTAAATTTTTTCTTAATAATTTTTGTTTATTGAAAATAACCTTTCTATCTATCGGATATTCTGTATTTGATAAACAAAGTATCTAATGGTTAATCCACGTTTAACCAATCAATTATTTTTCCGGTAATCTATGTTTTCATAAATATTCTTTTGTTTACTGAAAATAGCTTTTGTATTCTATTTTATATTTGCTGTCAGGGAACAAATATTTATGCAGCTCTATAAAATAATCGTCAGTCATGCTTGCGATAAAGTCGGTCACAATTTGATTCGGCTCCTCTGACGCATACTCGTTGACACGGTCGGCGTCGGTATAATACCACCTTGCCCGTTCGGTAAACAGAATATGGTGCTTATAGATAACCGAGTCGGTATTGCGGCTTACGACATCGTCGAGCAGACTGTAATACATATCGCAAAACATAGGCCTTATTACGTTGTCATAGGTTTCGGTCAGGCTTTCGTTCATGTATATAACCCGCGCGTTTTCACGCTTTGCGGTTTTAAGGTCGTTGAACGCGCTCTCGCTCAGCAGAATATAATCCTTGCCGTAGCTGTGTTCGATAATGTCAACGGTCAGATTGTTTATTATTGCCGCGTTTTCCGTGCCTATGTACTCGTTTGAAAATTTGTAGCTGCGGTCGATAATGTTTGCAACCCTTGCGTCCTGTCTGTCCTTGCCTATGTATGCAATCATATCGCAGATACGCACAACGCAGCCCTCCAGAGTGGTCGGAATAAGCCGCTTTATCGCTTTATCGCCGTTTATGTAGCAGTCCTCGGTTTCTCTGTCGAGCGTTTTAAAGTCCTTATTCCTGTTAGGCTTGTATTCCTTCAGCTCAAATTCGCCGTTATGACATAAAATTCCGTCAAGCGCCTGAAGGGTCAGATTGCGCGAAAAGATTTTGTCAAGAACGCGGACGCTGTGTACGTTGTGATTGAAATAGCGTCCCGTTTCGGCGTGTAAAAGCTCCGATAAAAAGCGTTCGCCCGCGTGACCGAATGGCGTATGACCTATATCGTGTCCGAGCGCGATTGCCTCAATCAAATCAAGGTTAAGTCCGAGTACCTTTCCGATATTCCTTGCAATCCGCGACACAAGCTGAACGTGCAGAGCGCGGCGGGTTATGTCGTCGTTGTTGTACAGCGAGAAAACCTGCGTTTTGTCCGCATAGCGGTTGTATACGGGAAGATGAAGTATTTTTTCGGTATCGCGGACAAATGTCGGCCGCCAAAGGTTCGGACTGTCATGGTTTGTGTCGCGGCGCAATGCGTCCGAATCGTCACAGCGGTACGGATTTACACGACCGCGTTCAAGGTCGGCGATTATCCGTTCCTGAAGCTCCGTTGACAGCCTGTGGTATTGCAGCTTTGAATTAACCGACATTTGTTATTCTCCTTTAGCCTTTGGTATGTTTATTGATGTGCAACGCGCGCGCGGCTTTCGCCCGCCCGCTTGCTGATATGTGCAGCTTTCCGGTCCGCTTCGCGCGGCGGGATATGCGCTTATTTAAGTACGGTGAGCTTTGTTATTTTAAGGATATCCTCCGGGTAAGCCAATTTCAGCTTTACGTTCTCAAACGCGACAGCCGCGTCGCGGTACACAACGGAGGTCTTGCCGCCGTTGCCGTTTACAGTTATGCTTGCTGCGTTGATGTTATTTATAAGTATATTTACAATCATCTGCGTAAGCTCCGGTTCGACGGAGGAATACTCAACCGCGAACAACCGCTCGCCAACACCCTTCAAATCAAGCTCAAACTCCGCGCCGTTTGCGGGGTTTTCAAATACCGCTACGGTTTCAAGTTCGTCAAGCCTGTCGGCAAGCGATTTTGTCAGTCTGCCGCCGAACTCGACAAAGCGTTCAAGCGCGTGTGAATTTGCAATATACTTCAAAATATTTGTTGCGTTTCTTTGCAGCTGTCCGCGCGTGATTGAGCCGTTTTCAAGGGACTCTCTGATATTGTCGCGGCATGTCAGCACGTCCGCGGTCAGCATATACACATCGTTTTGCGCTTCGACAAGATTTTTAAGGTTGATTGTATCGGTCTTTACGGGAGCGAGGGTCGGCCACCAGTCAGTCATGACAAAGCCTTCATAGCCCCATTCACCTCTTAAAATTGTTGTGTTAAGGTCATAGTTATTTGCCGCCCAGATATCGTTTATCGGATTATATGAGGTCATGAGCGAAGTCGCGTGACCCTCTTTAACCGCATATTCAAAGCCTTTAAGGTAAATTTCACGCGCGGCTCTCTCCGACATAACGGCGTCAACGCGCGCACGCGAATATTCCTGTGAGTTTGCCATAAAATGCTTAACGGTTGCGGAGTTTCCGTACGCTGCCATTCCGCGAATCAGCGCCGCCGCCATTTTTCCCGTGATAAACGGGTCCTCGGAGAAATATTCAAAGTTTCTGCCGCAGAGCGGAACGCGGTGGATATTTATACCCGGACCGAGCAGCGAATCGATTTTGTGGGTGCAAAGCTCAACGCTGACGTTGCGGTAAAGCTCCTCCGCAAGCTGCGTGTCCCATGTGCAGGCAAGCGCGGTTCCGTTCGGAAGGCTTGTTGCCTTCTCGCCGCTGTCCATTCTTATGCCGGACGGTCCGTCATGAACTGCGATAAGCGGAATACCAAGCTTTGCCAATGACTCGGTAACGCCGCCGATAGCGCCTGCGCTGCCGGCTCTTACTTTAGGCGAACACATTCCTTCGCCCTTTACTATGCAGATAAGGTCGTCGTCGGTGAGCTGTGCAACAAACTCCCGAATTGTATTTTTTCCGTTTTTCACGTCAATCAGCTTTATGCCCTTGTCGCCCGTCTGCTCAATTTCCTGCGGACGTTCGTCAAATATCCGCTTGTCATAGTCAACGGTGCGCTGCGATACCTTTTTGTATGCGGTTTTGTAGCCGATGCCGTCGCGTACAGGGTACATTATCTCGAAATCCGCAGTCGGAGCAAGAGCCTCGGTAAGCTGCTGCGTAACCCGCGTTTCGCCGACCGTGTATGTATATACCTTCCTTGCGCAGCGAACACAACCGCCGACGTAGATGTTATATTCGCCCGCCTCCATTACATATGCCGATTTATAACCGGCTATGCCGCTGTCGTCATATGCGGACATTTTGTCAATATCAAATTCAACGGTAAGCGTTTCGCTATCGTTTGGGGCGAGCAGTGCGGTTTTTGCGAATGCGCACAGCTCGCGCGCGCTTTTGCCGAGCTTGCCCTGCGGAGCCTCGAAGTATACCTGAACAACCTCGCGCCCGTTGTATGCGCCGACGTTCTTAACTGTTACTTCTATTACGATTTTGCCGTCGCGTTCGCCGACAAAGCCGAAATCCTTATTAAATTCGGTGTACGAAAGGCCGAAGCCGAACGGATAAAGTACATCATCCGGCGCGAAGGTTTCAAAATAGCGGTAGCCGACATAGATATCCTCCTGATAGATGTTGCGGTCGGGATTGCCGAAATTCTTTATGCCGGGGTACATTTTTATGTCTTTTGCGATTGTATCGGTAAGGTGACCGCTTGGCGTAACCTTGCCCGAAAGCACGTCAGCTACGGCGTTTCCGCCCTCCTGACCGCCCTGCCATACATACATTACGGACTTGATGTTGTATTTTTCTACCCAGCTCATGTCTATTATGTTGCCTACGTTTAAAAGGACTACCGTTCTGTCAAAATGGCGGCTTACAAGGTCAAGGAGTTTTTCCTCGTCATCGGTGAGCAGCCAGCTGCCCTTGTCCTCGCTGTTGTCGCAGTCCTCGCCCGCAGTCCTTCCGAAAACTATTACGGCTGTGTCTGACTTGGCTCTTGCCGCAGCGACCGTTTCCTCGTCCGGAACCATTTCCTTCTGCGACCACGGCTCTTTTGCCCAGCCCTCGCCTGCGTCAAACTGATTTTTTTCTATCCATTTTTTGTATATGTCAACAAGCTCCGTGTTAAGGGTGAGGCTGTTGTTTGCCATGATGCCGTCAAGGATGTTTACCACATAGTCAACGCGCACCAAACCGCCCGAGCCGGTACCGCTTTTGTAATAGTCGATTTGGGTACGTCCGAAAAGCGAGATTACGTTCTCCTTTCCGAGAGGAAGGATGTTTCCCTCGTTTTTAAGAAGAACACAGCCGTCAGCTGCGGCGCGGCGCGCAACCTGTGCAGCCGGGACATACGGTTTTTCTTCAAGTGTTTTCCAGTCAATAAGTTTTTCCATTTTTGTCACCTCATTTAGTTTTTGTCAAAGCGAAGAAATACGTTCGTTTTGAGATTTGCTGATTTTGTTTAAGCCTGCTTGTTTCTGATATTAAGAATTCTTACGATAACAGGACTGAGAATTATATTTGAAAGCGCTTCAAAAAGAAAGTTTCCGCCTACAAGAGTAAATATAATATATGTCATAATGTCGCCGCCTGCCCATTCGCGAAGGGTGTCCATGAAGAATACCGAGCAGCCGAGCAGAAAAACGCCGGTGTTCACAATCGGG
Organism: uncultured Eubacteriales bacterium; assembly: GCA_900552305.1. Classification (GTDB taxonomy): domain Bacteria; phylum Bacillota; class Clostridia; order Monoglobales; family Monoglobaceae; genus UMGS1494. The sequence continues at coordinate 10,006 of URZD01000033.1, read as the reverse complement.
CAAACCGCCGCAGCAACCGCAACCGCCGCATATCGGTTGTGCTTTTCGAGCGCCTTGTAGACCGCGCCGGCGCAAAGTCCGCAAAGCGTGCCTTTAAGCAGAACGGTAACAATCGTACCTATAACGCTGACCGAAAGGAACAGTCCCGCATCAGTAAACAGGACAACTATGCCGAAAACAAAGCCGAGCCATGCTCCCGCCGCCGCACCGCACATAGCCGCGCCGATTACTACCGGAACAAGGACAAAACTGACCGAGAACGGTCCGAACTTGATTGCCGCACCCATTAGCTGAAATATCACAACTATTGCGGTGAGCAGCGCGCAAAGCGCCAGTTTTTCCGTTGAGTTACTTTTTTTTGAATTCATCTTAATTCCTCCTTGCTGTCGTTCACTCGGAGCAAATTCATTGCCCTTTTGTGATACAACGCATAAATTAGATTTATTTTATTTTATTTTTTTTATAAAGAATGTTAAGACCCTTCAGAACGAGGTCGCTGTCGGTGGTTATTTCGTGAATGCAGTGATGTATTATAGTCGGTGCAAGTCCGCCGGTCGCTATGACGCGGAGGTTTTCGCCCATTTCACTGTTGAATCTGTCAATCATTCCGTCAAGCATGGACGCGTTTCCGAAAACTACTCCGGAGCGCATACAATCGACCGTGTTTTTGCCGATTACCGACCTGGGAGCCTCCAGACTTATCTGAGGCAGCTGCGCAGTCCCGCCGGAAAGCGCCTTGAGTGCAATCTCCACGCCCGGAATTATAGCAACGCCGATGAATGCGCCGCTTTTGTCAATAACCATCATTTTTGTGGCTGTTCCCATATCGATTACAAGCGAGGGACTTCCGTATAAATAATGCGCCGCAACGCACGCGCAAATCAGGTCCGCGCCGACCGTAGATGGGTTGTCGCAGCGTATGTTTATCCCGGTTTTTATGCCGGGGTCGACCATGATCGGTTCAACTCCGTAGACCAGACCGACAGCCTTTTTCATTACCGTGTTAAGCGGCGGCACAACCGATGAAATTATTGCGCCTTTGACGGATTTGCTGTCAACCTCGTGCAGGGCAAGCACGCTCTTGATTTTTGTCGCGTATTCGTCCTCGGTTTTGAAGGCGTTTGTCGCAAGCCGCGCAACAAACGTAAGCTCGTCATCGATAAATCCGCCGATAACAATATTAGTATTACCTATATCAATCGTAAGTATCATTTTAAATCAAACCTCCGCTGCACCGCACCCGAATCGGTACGTTCTTTATGCTATTGTAGCATAAAAAATCCGCAAAATCAATATACTACTGCGTTTTTAATTGATTTTATTTCGGAAATGTGCTATAATTGCATTGCAGATAACTGAAATTTAACGAAAAGAAGGGCAGATTGGATTATGATAAATCGTTTTTCGCGCACAGAGATGCTTTTGGGCAGTGACGCAATGGAAAAACTCCGCAGCTCTCATGTTGCGGTATTCGGGATAGGCGGAGTGGGCGGTCACGCTGCGGAGGCTCTTGCACGGTGCGGCGTGGGAAGGCTCACGCTTTTTGACAACGATACGGTGTCATTGACAAACATTAACCGTCAGGCGGTCGCAACCGACAGGACGGTCGGGATGCAAAAAACCGCGGTAATGCGCAGCCGTATTCATGATATAAACCCCGATGCGGAGGTCACGGTGCATAACGATTTTTATCTGCCGGAAAACGCGGACAAATACCCGCTCGGCGGCTATACATACATTGTGGACGCGATAGACACGGTAAGCGCAAAGTTGGAGCTTGCGGTGCGTGCCGAGCGTGAGGATGTGCCGATTATAAGCTGTATGGGTACGGGAAACAAACTGAATCCGTGTCTTTTAGAGGTAAGCGACATTTACAAAACCTCCATGTGTCCGCTTGCGAGGGTGATGCGCACAGAACTGAGAAAACGCGGCGTAAAGGCTTTGAAGGTTGTTTTTTCAACCGAAAAGGCGCTTAGCCCGAGATCGACCGAGGAAATAACCTCCAAACGCTCCGTGCCGGGCAGCGTGTCGTTTGTGCCGTCTGTTGCGGGGTTGATAATTGCGGGCGAGGTTGTAAAGGATATAACCGGAGTGCGCTGACGGCTCCCGCGTCCGCAGTGAAACGGCAACACCGCAGGGGTTAGCACGAGGTTTGTAAAAGATTGGTAAACAGGGTGATTATGTCAAATTTTGAGTTTCCCCAAAAATCAAGAGAAGGTTTGAACAATATCTGTATGCAGTAAAATCTCAAATTAACAAAAATACAATATTGATAGTTGACGGAAGTGATATTACAAAGAAATATTCTACAAAATCAGAAGGTGTAGCAACTGTTCGTGACGGCAGTACGGGCGAACATAAACCCGGCTATCACACTGTCGGAGTGACAGCGCTCACCCCGGAAAAGAAAATGCCGATACCCGTGTATACAAAAATCTTTTCTGCCAAAGAAAACGGTTTTGTCAGCGGAGATGAAGAAACAATGAAGGCTCTTAAATTTTTAAGCTGTCACTTTTCCCAAAACAACATAAGAGCATTTGACAGAGGTTATGACAACAACAGATATTATGGTTATCTAATCAGTCGCGATGAAAAATTTGTTATCCGCGCAAAAAAGAACAGAGATGTAATTTACAAAGGCAAGCGAATAAACATTATGGAGCCTGCGCATAAATTCAAAGGGAAATATAGCTTAAAATTCCGCAAAAAAACGGTATCGGCGCAGACTGTAAAATATCAATAATTCCGGTAAGCCTTGTATGTAGACCGAATGACGAGCTTAATTTAGTTGTATGTTATGGTTTTGGCAAAGAGCCGATGCTGCTGATAACAAACCTTAAAATTGATGATAAAAGGCTTGGAGTTGCCGTAGTGAAAGTTTATCTTATGCGTTGGAGAATAGATGAGGTCTGCGGGTGGCAATATTTAATGAGGATATTCACGAGGCAAAAAACGGGAGCTTAGCTTGCCACGCAGTGACGTAGCGCCTGACCCTCTGCAACAATCTCGGCTGCCGAATGAGGTGCGCGGATAAGATAGCTTTTTGTGCTGTAACCGTAGCTTGCATTTAACTGCATTTCCTGTTTTTGTACTTCCGCGTCCATAATCTTCGCGTTTTCTATCTCGGCAAGGTCTGCTGCGCGGTCGTGTGTCTCCTCAAAATTTTTCGGGAACAGAATAAAGCTGTCTTTAAGATTCCAGTCTAATTTTTCCGCATTGATAACATAGCCCCGCCAATCCGAAATCATGTAGCGAAGCTGTAACTGATTCCATGATTGTCTGTTTTTGTTTTCCTCTGTAATATAGTCCGCTGCATACCTCATCATCTTTTCAACGCTTGTATATTTAAGAATATCAAGGCACTCGTTGTCGATACCGTTTCGTCCGTCAGTGCCGCGGATAAGCCATATTGCCTCCGTAAACTTTTCCTTGCCGAGCGTTTTTTCATATTCGTAAAACCTTGCAAGCTCCGGCGGAGTGATATTCAGCTGTGCGGAATACCGTTTCCTCGGCTGATATAAGGACGGAGTAAGATACAGCTTTACTCAGCCTGTTACCGAGGACATCACATTGACAGCGAAATGGGCAAGCGAGGACGAAACCTTTATTGAGCTTTCGGCGGACAGCTGCACACTTTCAAACTTTAACAGAATCGGCACCGTATATCTTGCAAGCTACAATGCAAACGGTGCGCTTATGAATATAAAAACCGTACAGATAATGCCGCCTGTGGAAATACAGTCTATTTCGGCAGAGGTTGCAGAAGGCTCTGTAATATACTTCAAGGAGCATTGTTTTGAAACCGAAGGCGCAGCGAAAGTAAGTGCGTTCTTGTGGGACGTGAGCATGACGGCTCTTTGCGAGAGCGACAGTATTTCCTTGAATTAACAGAATAACAGGTATCATAAATACAATAAGTTCAAAACGGCACAAAAAAACACGCTCCGAAAAGGGAAACCTTTTCGGAGCGTGTTTCTATATTCGGTTGTTGCCGCGGGAAGTGCGCAAAACACCGCACATCATCTGCAAATAGCTATCCAACCAACCGCGATACCGCAACAGTCGTGATACCGTGACAGCCGCGATACCGTAACAACCGCAACAGACGCAACAGTCGTGATACCGTGACAACTGTGACAACCGTCTCAAGTCGTCATATTTGTGCGCCTACACGCAAATACATCAGCAATCAAAATCTAATTTACCGATTTCAGATTACTCGCCCAAGTACGCCTTCTTAACCTGTTCGTCGTTCATAAGCTCTTTTGCATCGCCCTCCAAAACTATTTTGCCTGTTTCAAGGACATATGCACGGTTTGCAATAGATAATGCCTTTTTCGCGTTCTGCTCAACAAGCAAAACCGTTGTACCGTCCGCGGATACCTCTTTTATGATATTGAAAATCTCCGACACAAGAATAGGCGAAAGCCCCATCGACGGCTCGTCCATGAGTATAATTTTCGGGTTGGACATAAGAGCCCTTCCCATTGCAAGCATCTGCTGTTCGCCGCCCGAAAGCGTTCCCGCAACCTGACCGCGGCGTTCTTTCAGCCTTGGAAAATGCGTATACACATATTCAAGATTGGATTCGATTCTCTTTTTATCGTTAAGTATGAACGCGCCCAGTTTAAGGTTTTCAAGAACGGTCAGTTCCTGAAAAACGCGTCTGCCCTCGGGTACATGAGCCATTCCCATTCCCACTATCTTATGAGCCGGGATTTTTGTCAGCTCCACGCCCTCAAAGACTATGCTGCCCGCCTGTGGCGAAAGAAGTCCCGTAACGGTGTGCAGAATAGTTGTTTTGCCCGCGCCGTTCGCGCCGATAAGGGCTATAACCTCGCCCTCGTTTACCTCGAATGACACACCCTTTATCGCCTTTATCATTCCGTAGGCTACCTCTAAATTTTCAACCTTTAACATTGATGCACACCCCCTCTAATCATCTTCACCGATATACGCCGTGATAACCTTAGGATCGTTCAAAACCTCCGCGGTCTTTCCTTGGGCAAGGACGCTGCCGAAGTTCAGTACGGTAAGCTCCTCGCATATGCCGGCAACCAGCTTCATATCATGTTCTATCAAAAGTATAGTCATATCAAATTTGTCACGGATAAGCCTTATAGTATCCATCAGCTCTGCCGTTTCGTTCGGATTCATGCCCGCCGCCGGTTCGTCAAGAAGTAAGAGCTTTGGGTTTGTCGCAAGAGCGCGCGCAATTTCCAGCTTTCTTTGTTTGCCGTACGGAAGATTGCAGGCAAGATTGTTGCGCTCCTCCTCCAGACCGAAAATTCTGAGCAGCTCCTTTGCCTTGTCGCGCATAGCCTCCTCGCGCTCGTAATGCCGCGGCAAACGCAGCATACTCTCCAGCGGCGTCACACGGAACTCCGGCTGATTGTGAAGTCCGACAAGTACATTGCGAATAACGCTCATATTATTAAAAAGTCTGATATTCTGAAATGTTCTTGCGATTCCCTTACGGTTGATTACTTCCTGTGATTTGCCGGTAAGCTCCTCACCGTCCAGGAAAAAGCTGCCGGTTGTCGGCGCATAAACGCCCGTAAGGAGATTAAATGTTGTTGTTTTGCCCGCGCCGTTCGGTCCAATCAGACCGTAAAGCTGATTTTTCTTTATCTTAATGTTTATATCCTGAGCCGCTTTAAGTCCGCCAAAGGAAATTCCGAGTTGTCTTGTTTCAAGCATATACTCACTCATAACTATTTATCCCCCTTTTCGCGAACCGAGCCTGCAACTCTGTCCTTTTGTACATCCGTCGAAAGCAATACGTCAACGTCGATTTTGGTCGGAACCTGCTTCCAATCTGCAGCGTCGTCCTTTATCTCGGCGCGCTCTTTTTCAATATCGCGTTTTCTCGGGAACAGCTTTTCAATTCCCGCGCCGATAACATCCGCCAAGTGCTTAAGGCTGAGGCTCTTTTTAAAGCCTTTAAGCGACGGAGCATTGTTAAGGATTACCATTATAATAAGAATCAATGCGTAAATAAGGAACTTTAACGCCGCCATATCGCCCGAGAGCTTTGTTGTCAGCTGGAAGTTAATGAACGTGATAATCGTAGCTGCAATTATTGAGCCGTTTATGCTTCCCATTCCGCCGAGTACGACCATAACCAAAATCTCAATTGAGTAGTTGTACGAGAAGAACGAATAAAGCACCGGTGTTGCGTAGTGACCGTAAATAACGCCCGCAATGCCCGCAAAGAACGCCGAAATCACAAATACGAACAGCTTGTAAAAGGTTACGTTTATTCCCATAGCCTTTGCCGCAATCTCGTTATCGCGTATCGCCGTAATCGCACGGCCGTGGCGGCTGCGGATAAGGTTTTGAACAAGTATAAGCATTATCAGCACCACTATAAGCGCAACAATGAACAGGTTTGTTCCGTACTTCTTTGTCGAAAGTCCGAGCGCGCCGCCGAACATATCAAGGTTTTTGAATACCGTTCTTACAATTTCGCCGAACGCAAGCGTAACAATTGCAAGGTAGTCACCCCTCAGACGGAGTGCAGGCAATCCGATAATCAAACCGAATACCGCAGCAATAATTCCGCCCGCAAGCATTGAAATTATCAGTACGACAAGCGGTGAGCCTATGACCGTGTGGAGCTGATTTGCAAGGTAACAGCCAAGGTATGCGCCCACGCACATGAAGCCCGCGTGTCCCAAGCTAAGCTCGCCAAGGAATCCGACAACAAGGTTAAGTGAAACCGCAAGAATTATCGAATACGCTATCTGTGTAATCAGATTTGCGGTTGAACGGTTAAGATAACCTGCCGACATAAGTATACAGGTAATAATAAGGAACAGGGTTACTCCGATATAATTTGCGTAATGCTTCAGTTTGAAACTTGATTTTATATTGCTTAAATATCCCGACATTATTACACCTTCTCTCTTCTCTGCTTGCCGAGCAAGCCGGTCGGCTTAACCAAAAGAATTATTATCAGCAGCGCAAATTCAAACGCCGTAGTATACGGTGCAAGCGGCGGTATGCTGAGCGACAGTTTTTCGATAAGTCCGAGAACAACTCCGCCTATCATCGCGCCCGGCACGGAGCCTATTCCGCCGATTACCGCCGCGGTAAACGCTTTGATACCCGGCATTGAGCCGAGTGTCGGACTTGTACTCGGAATCTGCATAAGGTAGAACACGCTCGCGAAAGCCGCAAGAGCAGAGCCGATTGCAAATGTTGCGGTAATGACCGCGTTTACGTTTATACCCATAAGCTGTGCCGCACCTCTGTCCTCCGAAACCGCAAGCATCGCCCGTCCCATTTTTGTCTTGTTTATAAACAGCGTAAGCGCAATCATGATTATCGCTCCCGCAACAAGTGTAATAATTGTTGCAATGTTTATCTTTATCGAGCCGATTGCCACGGACGGGAAGGTTGCTATACTCACGGGGCGTGACTTTGCGCCGTAAATAAGCTGTGCTATACTTTGCAGCAGATAGCTTACGCCGATTGCCGTAATAAGCACTGCAAGCGGAGATGCGCCCCTCAGCGGCTTATACGCGAGTTTTTCCGTAGCAATGCCGAGGAACGTACATATCACAACCGCCACGATAATCGCAAGCCACGGATTTCCTCCAATCGCAAGAGTTGTAAATATCGCATACGCGCCGACCATGATTATATCGCCGTGAGCAAAGTTCAGCATTTTTGCGATACCGTATACCATTGTGTATCCGAGTGCAATCAAGGCGTATATACTGCCAAGACTCAGTCCGTCAATAAATGTACTCATAATTTCTCCTTTCCTCCAATGCCGTTTCCGGCTCGGACGCCCCTTTATTTTTTTGTGTGACATCAGCCGGCTCTCTTTTGTTTGTCTGACGTGCAGCCATATTCGCAGCAAGCAAAAAGCCGTTTGTACCACTTAATAATTTTCAAATATAAACGTGTTCGTCTCCCGATAATTTTCAAAGCCGAACACGTTTATACTCGACACGCTTTTAAAACAACATATGGTTGGGCGCAATGCACCCAACCAATTTTGCTTTAATCTATAGCTTTGCGTCACGGCGAATTACCCGCCGCCAACAAGCTCCTCTATCTCTTTATCCGTATCAAACCCGCTTATGCGGTGTGTACGATTATTTGCTTTCTAGCGTTACAATCTGCGGTTTCTTGTTGCAGGCGCCGGACTTGTCCCAAGTCATCTCGCCTGTTGCGCCCGTGTACTTGAAGTCGCTTGAAGTGAATACTGAAACAAGCTGCTCGCAAAGGTCTGATGCACTGATTTTAACATCCTTAACGTCAGCCTTCTTCATAGCGTTATATATAGCCATGAACGCATCATATCCGTCAGCCGCAAACTGGTCGGGTTCTTCATTGTACTCCGCCTTATATGCATTGACAAAGCTCTTTACGCTTTCGTCCGCACTGTTTACATCAAACGGTGTGATATACTTGATTGTATTCTTTACCGATGAGTCAATCTGATCCGCAATACCGTCAAGACCGTCACAACCGAACAGCAGCGCACTGCTTTCCGCAGCGGTTACCGACTTTGCAATCAGACCCGCCTCGGTATAATATATAGGAAGGAAAATTACATCGCAGTCCTTTAAAGCCTTAACCTGTGTTGTGAAGTCCTTCTTGTTCTCCGCGTCAAAGGTCTGGGTGTTGTACTCAACGCCGAGTTCCTTCATTTTCTCGTCAAACGCCTTGTAGATACCCGATGAATAAGCATCGCTTGTATCATATATAGCGCCGATGTTTTTAAACTCCTTTGTCAGCTCCTCAGCTGCCAATGTACCTTGATCCGGGTCGCCGAAGCAAACGCGGAAAGCGTTGTCACGGTTCTCAATCACGTTTGCAGCCGAAGCCGACGGCGTCAGAACGAATACGTTATCCTCCACAGCCTTTGAAGCGAACGAATCGCAGGAACCCGATGTAACCGAGCCTAAAGACGCCTGCATACCCGACTCGTAAAGAGTATCATAACCGGTAGCAGCGTCGGCAGCAGTAGCCTTATCGTCCTTTATTACAAAATCAAACTCTATTCCATTAAGACCGCCCGCCTCGTTTACCTGTTTCATTGCGAGCTTTGCGCCGTTCTGTACCGATACGCCGTAAGACGAAGCGTCACCCGTGAGAGGTCCCGTTGCGCCTATAACAAACTTTGTGTTCTCCGATGTGTAACCTGTGTTTGCCTTGCCACAGCCCGTGAGTGCCGTAACCGCCATCACGCCTGCCAGCAGCATTGCTGATAATTTTTTCATAATTACTACCTCCACTTTCTCCTTTTAGCTATAATTACGCAACAGTATACAACTTTTTTTTTGATTTGTCAATAGATTTTTTGTAAAAAGTTTATTTTTTTATTGTTAAATCATATTATTCCTTATTTTATCCTTCAAAAGCCTGCTCCAAATCAGCGATTATATCCTTTGCACTCTCTGTTCCTATCGAAAGCCTTATTGTGTTCGGCTTTATGCCCTGATCGAGAAGTTCCTCCTCGGACAGCTGCGAATGTGTGGTGCTTGCCGGGTGAATAACAAGCGATTTTACGTCCGCTACGTTTGCGAGCAGCGAGAAAATCTGAAGTCTGTCGATGAAATCCTGTGCTTCCTTTGCGCCGCCCTTAATGTCAAATGTGAAAATCGAGTCGCCGCCGTTGGGATAGTATTTTTTGTAAAGCTCATGGTCGGGGTGGTCTTTAAGCGCGGGGTGATGTACCTTTTCAACCTGCGGATGCGCCGTCAAAAATTCAAGCACCTTTTTCGTGTTCTCCGCATGACGCTCAACGCGCAGCGAAAGAGTCTCAAGTCCCTGAAGGAGCAGAAACGCATTAAACGGCGAAATTGCCGCACCTGTGTCACGGAGCAGTATTGCACGGATTTTTGTAACAAATGCAGCCGGTCCGCAGGCCTTTGTGAAGCTTACTCCGTGGTAGCTTGGATTAGGCTCTGTCAGGGATGCAAATTTACCGGATGCTTCCCAGTCAAACTTACCACTTTCAACGATAACTCCACCGATGGTTGTTCCA
>URZD01000032.1 GCA_900552305.1 uncultured Eubacteriales bacterium | reverse complement strand
GAGTGGCGGTTGACCGCGGCGCACTGGAGGAGTTCGGAAAGCGGCTCAGCGGCGGCATCGCAGAACTTGAAAACTCAATTTATGAGCTTGCGGGCGAGAAATTCAACATAAATTCGCCAAAGCAGCTTGGGAGTATTTTGTTTGAGCGGCTCGGACTGAAGCACGGCAAAAAAACGAAAACGGGGTACTCGACAAATGTCGATGTACTGCGAAAACTGGAGAACGAGCATCCGATAATCGGCTGCATACTCGAATACCGCAGCCTTACAAAGCTGCGCTCGACCTATGTTGACGGACTTCTTGCGGTTATCAGTCCAAAAACCGGGCGTATACACTCAAACTTCAACCAGACTGTTACTGCAACGGGAAGAATAAGCAGCACAGAGCCAAACCTTCAGAACATACCCGTCAGAACAGAGCGCGGCAGAGAGATGCGGCGTATGTTCACCGCGGGCGAAAACCGCGTACTGGTTGACGCAGACTATTCGCAGATTGAGCTGCGCGTGCTTGCGCATATCGCGGGCGATGAGAATATGCGAAACGCCTTTCTGAGCGGCGCGGATATTCATACCCAAACCGCGGCGCAGGTGTTCCATGTCCCGCCGGAAGAGGTGACAGGCTTTATGCGCACAAGCGCAAAGGCGGTAAACTTTGGAATTGTCTACGGCATAGGTGAATTTTCGCTTGCGCAGGACTTGAAAATATCGATGAAGGAAGCAAAGCAGTATATCGCAGACTACCTTGCAACCTACCCCGCGATAAAGGCATATATGGAAAACACTGTCAGATTCGGACGCGAAAACGGCTATGTCGCGACGATTTTCAACCGCAGACGGTATCTGCCGGAGCTTAGGGCGGCGAATAAGATAACGCAGGCGTTCGGCGAAAGGGTCGCAATGAATGCGCCCGTTCAGGGCAGCGCGGCTGATATTATAAAAATCGCGATGGTGAATGTGTATAGCCGACTGAAAAAAGAGGGACTTAAATCCAAGCTGATTTTACAGATTCACGATGAGCTGATTGTCGAAACCGAGCCGAACGAGCTTGACGCGGTTAAAAAAATCCTCTCGGAGGAAATGGAGAACGCGGCGCAGCTCAGCGTTCCGCTCAAGGTGGATATGAATTCGGGCAAAACGTGGTATGACACAAAATAGCGCGGAAACGCGGCGCACTCCGTTATGACGCGTGCCTGTCGCTTTGCAGAGTGACAGTTCAAAAAGTTATTCCGTTTCGGTTAAGCCGACAAACGGAAAAAATGCGCGGCAAAGCTTTTTTGCGCGGCGCGGCATAAAACAACAAAAAATTCTTTACAGAGAGTGATATAATGAAGGTAATCGGAATTACCGGCGGCACAGGTGCGGGCAAGAGTACGGTCTGCGCAGCGCTTGCAAGGCTCGGCGCGGAGACGGCGGACGCGGACAAAATTGCGCATGAGGTTTCCGACCCCGACGGCGCGGCGTATGCCGAGCTTGTGCGGGAGTTCGGGAGCGGAATTATTTGTGACGGCGGCAGAATAGACAGAAAAAAGCTCGGTCGGATAGTTTTCTCCGACCGCGAAAAGCTGAAAAAACTGAACGAAATTACACACAAGTATGTGTATGCGGAGCTGCAAAGGCGGATTGACGGCTGCCGCGCGGATGTGATAGTGCTTGACGTGCCGCTGCTTTTTGAAAAAGGCTCGCCGATACGCTATGACCTTACCGTCGCGGTAACCGCAGACAGCGAAACGCGGCTCGCGCGGATAATGGCGCGCGACGGCATAGACCGTGACGCGGCGCTTGCGCGGATGAAAAATCAGATGACCGACAGCGAATATGCCTGCCTTGCCGATTTGTGCGTGGAAAACGGCGCTGATGCCGACGCGGCGCAGCTTGCGGCGCGGATAATGCAGGCGGTACAAACGAAGTAAATAAATGGAGAATGAAATAAATTGAGAATGAAACGACACGGCTGTCTGAGGACGGTTTTACTATTGGCGTTTGCGGCGGCGCTGCTCTACTTCCCCGCAGGAGAGGGAAAGAAAATCGTACTTCGCGAGCTTTATCCCGTAAAATATCAGAGCTATGTGGAAAAATATTCCGAGGAATACGGAATCGACAAATATCTGGTGTACTCAATCATGAAGGTGGAAAGCGGCTTTGACCCGAAGGCGGTGTCAAATGTCGGCGCAAAGGGACTTATGCAGCTTATGGACACAACCGCCGCGGAGTGCAGCAGAAAGGCGGACTTCGGCTACGTTATACCTGACGATATGTTTGACGCGGAGAAGAATATCCGCACAGGCTGTTATTACTTAAAAACGCTTATGGATACATACGGCGATACGGAGCTGGCTGTGACCGCGTACAACGGCGGAACAGGCAACGTCCGCAAATGGCTCGGGAATTCGCTGTTTGCCGACGGCGAGGGCGGACTTTCCGATATTCCGTATGCAGAAACTAAAAACTATGTCAAAAAGGTTTTAAAAGCCTATGAGATATATACAAATTTATACAAAATGCAGTAACGATAAAAGGAGTGTTTGAGAATGAGTGAGCTTATGTATGAGAAAAAAAACGGATTTGACGGCGCGGATGAGAAAACGCGGGAAAAGGTTTTTGAGTTCTGCGAGGACTATAAAAAGGCGATAACCACGGCAAAGACAGAGCGCGAGTTCTGCCGTCTGGCGTATGAGCTTTTGGAACAGGAGGGCTTTGTCCGCCTTGAAAGCAAGGAGTTTTTAAAGCCGGGTGACCGCGTTTATTCGGTAAACCGCGGCAAGGGCGTAATGGCGGCTGTAATCGGTTCGGAGCCTTTGACAAACGGTACAAATATTGTCGGCGCGCATATCGATTCGCCGCGGCTTGACTTAAAGCCGAATCCGCTCTATGAGGACAGCGGCATGGCGTATTTCAAGACCCACTACTACGGCGGAATACGCAAGTACCAGTGGTTTAACATACCTCTCTCGCTGCACGGCGTTGTGGTAAGAACCGACGGAACGCAGATAAATATCTCTGTCGGCGAGTCTGCGGGCGACCCGATTTTCTGTATTCCCGACCTTCTTCCGCACCTTGCACAGCAGTACGCAGGCAAAAAGCTCTCCGAGGCATTTGACGGCGAAAAACTGAACGTAATTGTCGGCAATATCGAGTGCGGTGACGCGGAAAAGTCAAAAATTAAGTACGGCGTAATGAAGCTCCTTAACGAAAAATACGGTATTTGCGAGGCGGATTTCATGAGCGCGGAGCTGGAGCTTGTGCCGGCATTCGCGGCGCGCGATCTCGGCCTTGACAGGAGCATGGTCTGCGGCTACGGTCAGGACGACAGGGTTTGCGCATACACGGCTCTGCGTGCGGTAATCGACATAAAGCAACCAAAGAAAACCGCAATTTGCCTTCTTGTCGACAAGGAGGAGATTGGCAGCATGGGCAATACCGGCATGAAGTCAAGATACTTTGAAAACACTCTTGCAAAAATGTGCAGCATGGCACAGGACAACTACTCCGACCTCACTTTGCGCGAGTGTATGTCGAACTCGGCGTGCCTGTCGGCGGATGTCGGCGCGGCGTTTGACTCCAACTTCCCGGAAACCTGCGAAAAGAACAACTGCGCATTTGTAAACTGCGGACTTCTTATCACAAAGTACACAGGCTCACGCGGTAAGGGCGGCTCCAGTGACGCGAGTGCGGAGCTTGTGGCGAGAATACGCAGAATATTTGACGAAAACGGCGTTCTGTGGCAAACGGGCGAGCTTGGCAAGGTTGACCTCGGCGGCGGCGGAACAATCGCTCAGTTTGTCGCAAACCTTGACATTGACGTTGTTGACTCGGGCGTCGCACTGCTCGGTATGCACTCGCCGAACGAGGTTGCGGGAAAATACGATATTTATATGGCATACAAGGGTTACAAGGCGTTTATGAATGATTAACGATAGAAAACACGCCCGGCTGACCGGGCGTGTTTTCTGCCCGCTTATGAAAAGCCTTAATGTCACGGCGGCTTTTAAACAAAGGAGCTTTACCGTGGCTGGTCGGCTGCAAAAGGTGGGTTTTGTAAATATTTCGTAAAGATTTTGGGTTTTTATTGCAATTTTGGGCAGAAACTGGTATAATAATTGTATTAAAAAGGAAAAGGGATTGGCTTATGAGAAAAACAAAAATAATCTGTACAATAGGACCTTCGAGCAGCGATGAAAAAACCTTTACCGCCATGTGCAAGGCGGGACTTAACGTGGCGCGCCTTAATTTTTCGCACGGAACTCATGCGGAGCATCAGCAAAAAATCGATATGATAAAAAAGGTGCGCGAGAGCCTTGGACTGCCCATTGCAATTATGCTTGACACAAAAGGTCCCGAATATCGGATAAAAACCTTTAAAAATTCAAAAATTACCCTTAATGACGGCGACAAATTTACGTTTACGACGCGCGATATAGAGGGCGATGAGAGTATAGTTTCGGTAAACTACGAGGGACTTATGAACGACCTTTCGGTCGGGGACAGAGTTTTGGTCAACAACGGTCTGGTTATTTTTGAGGTTGAGGAAATCAACGGTACGGACGCGCTTTGCCGCGTTATTACCGGCGGCGAGCTTTCGGACAGAAAAAGCATGAGTTTTCCGAACAAGGTTTTGAATCAGATTTACCTCAGCGAGCAGGACAAGGAGGATATTCTGTTCGGAATACAAAACGGCGTTGACTTTATAGCCGCGTCGTTTGTGTCAAGAAAACAGGACCTTCTTGACGTAAAGGAATTTCTTCACGAAAACGGCGGCGACGGTATTGAGCTGATTGCCAAAATCGAAAACCGCACCGGCATAGACAATATCGAGGAAATCTGCGAGGAATGTGAGGGTATCATGATAGGCAGGGGCGACCTTGGCGTAGAGATACCGTTCGCGGAGGTTCCCGCAGTGCAGAAGCTGATAATAACCAAATGCCGCCTGCTCGGAAAACGCGTAATAACCGCGACCGAGATGCTGGAGTCGATGATACACAACCCGCGCCCGACCAGAGCGGAAATCTCCGACGTTGCAAACGCGGTGTATGACGGAACAAGCGTTGTAATGCTTTCTGGCGAGTCCGCGGCGGGAAAATACCCGGTAAAAACGGTAAAGACCATGGCTCAGATAGTTGAGGAAACCGAAAAACATATAAACTACGCAAAGCGGTTTAAGAACACGGATTTCAAGATAAAGAACAGGGTTGACGCAATATCACACGCGACCTGCGGCATGGCGATTGACATTGACGCAAAGGCGATAGTTGTATCGTCCATGTCCGGCATGACGGTGCGCATGGTGTCAAGATTCCGCGCGCCTAATGATATAATCGGAATGGCGACAAACAAGGCGGTTTGGTACAAGCTCGCGATGTCGTGGGGCGTTTTGCCGGTGCTCAGCGAGCAGTTCAACTCGACCGATGTGCTTTTCTATCACGCGCTGCACGCGGCAAAGGATAACCTTCCGCTGAAGGCGGGCGACAGCGTTGTCATGACCGGCGGAATTATAAACGGAAAGTCGGGAAACACAAATATAATTAAAATAGAAACGGCGTAGGTACACGGAAGCCGAAAACGATACGCCTTGCGACTAAAAAATATAGTTTTTTTGAACGCTTAGAAAACCAAATCGGGCATGGATAACCGATATATAATCCTTTGGGATTGTATATCGGTTTTGTTTTTTTGCGTAACAGGCGCATATAAGAAATACAGAAACGGTGCGCGGCACAGCGAAGGCTTGTGTTTGGCGGCGTGCGGATTTAAGGGTGTCTTTAACGACCCTCGGAATGTAGAAAAAAAGCCGCCGAAGCGGCACTGTTTTGTTGAATCGGACAGGGTAAATTTGTCGGATTTATGACGGTTTTATTGCTTGACAAACGCACACGAGTGTGATATATTAACAATATACAGATTGCGCAAATACGGGGTGGGAATTGCGCATTGTATAAATAATACAAAGGAGTATGGTTAATATGGTAAACAGATTTGTTTTGAATGAGACCTCGTATCATGGCTCGGGAGCAATAAATTCAATTCCCGAGGAAATCAAGGCAAGAGGCTTTAAAAAGGTATTTGTGGCGTCGGATCCCGACCTCATTAAGTTCGGAGTTTCAACAAAGGTCACGGACATTTTGGATAAGGCAGGAATTGAGTATACCGTATTTTCACAAATCCAGGCAAATCCGACAATCGGCAATGTTAAGGCGGGCGTTGAGGCGTTCCGCGCGTTCGGTGCGGACTGCATCGTTGCAATAGGCGGCGGCTCGTCAATGGATACGGCAAAGGCGGTCGGAATCATTATCGCAAACCCGGAATTTGAGGACGTCAGAAGTCTTGAAGGCGTTGCGCCGACCAAGAAGCCTGCAATACCGATTATAGCTGTTCCGACAACCGCGGGTACGGCTGCCGAGGTTACGATAAACTATGTAATAACCGATGAGGAAAAGAGCCGCAAAATGGTATGTGTTGACGTACACGATATACCTGTTATTGCGGTGGTTGACCCTGATATGATGTCATCAATGCCAAAGGGACTTACGGCTGCGACGGGCATGGACGCTCTTACTCACGCAATCGAAGGCTATATCACAAAGGGCGCATGGGAGCTTTCCGATATGTTCCATTTGAAGGCTATAGAGATTATCTCAAAGAGCCTGCGCGGCGCGGTTGAGAATACTGCGGAGGGCAGAGAGGGCATGGCTCTCGGTCAGTATATAGCGGGAATGGGATTCTCAAATGTGGGTCTGGGCATTGTTCACTCAATGGCACACCCGCTCGGCGCGCTCTATAACACACCTCACGGCGTTGCGAACGCAATCATTCTTCCGACCGTTATGGAATATAACGCGGAGGCTACCGGCGATAAGTACAAATACATCGCAAAGGCTATGGGCGTTGAGGGAACGGAAAGCATGACGCGGGAGGAATACAGAAAAGCCGCTGTTGACGCGGTAAAGAAGCTGTCAAAGGACGTTGGCATTCCCGCCGACCTCAAGGAGATAGTGAAGGAGGGCGACCTCGACTTCCTTTCACAGTCGGCATACGATGACGCTTGCCGTCCCGGAAACCCGAGAGACACAAGCGTTGAGGAGATAAAGGCTCTTTATAAATCAATGCTTTAATCATACAACTCTCTCAAAGCATGGACTTTAAAAGGGAATGTAAAAAAACTCCGGAACGCAAGAAAAGAACACATATTATAGGAAATATAAATATTATAGTTCGGTTTGATTGAGGTAGAAAAATCAAAAAATGATTTTTCATAGGATTATTTCTTTTCTTGCTATCAGCAAACTTCGCCGCTCGGGCGGCGAAACAAGTCGAACTGCGCTCAACTGATTTAGTAAAATCAGCATCGCTTATACAAATTGTTTCGCCTTTTTCGTCAAAAGCCATGGCTTTTGACGAAGGAGGAGCATACGCGTAAAGACGAACGATTTTCGTCTATGATGAAAATCTGAGGATACAACGTGAGTTGCGACGAACGCCGTCGGGTAATCTAAAACCAAAGTTTTGGCTCAGTTTGTTGATTCCAAAGCTTTTTTCCTATTCCCTCGGGAAATCAAAGACTGTAATAAAAGACCGCGGAAATGTTTTCCGCGGTCTTTTTTGAGCAATAACAGAAAAATAATAATAGGTTATATTTTAAAAAGCTATTGAAAAAAATCCAAATAAGTTGTATTATTAAATCAGCATATAAATAAAGGAGAGATTACACATGATAAACATAGCAATTTTAGGCTACGGTAACCTCGGCAGGGGTGTTGAGTGCGCCGCAGAGCAAAACGGCGATGTATCACTTTACGGAATATTCACAAGAAGAAATCCAAGCGAGCTTAAAACGCTGACCGGCGCGAATGTTTTCCCGGTTGACAGTATTCTCAAGCACAAGGATAAAATCGACGTCCTTATCATCTGCGGCGGTTCCGCGACCGACCTTCCTGTTCAGACCCCGGAGTACGCAAAGTATTTCAACGTAATCGACAGTTTTGACACACACGCGAACATTCCAAAGCATTTTGAAAATGTAGACAAAGCCGCGGCGGGCGCAAAAAAGACCGCGCTCATCTCGGCGGGCTGGGACCCCGGAATGTTCTCGCTCAACCGCCTTTACGCACAGGCAATCCTTCCGTGCGGCGCGGACTACACGTTTTGGGGCAAGGGCGTAAGCCAGGGTCACTCCGACGCGATACGAAGAATTGACGGCGTTCTTGACGCGCGCCAGTACACAATCCCGGTTGAAAACGCGCTCGAAAGGGTAAGAAACGGCGAAAACCCGGAGCTTTCCACCCGCGAAAAGCACACCCGCGAATGTTTTGTGGTTGCAAAAGAGGGCGCGGACAAGGCGAGAATCGAAAACGAGATAAAGACCATGCCGAACTACTTTGCAGACTACAACACCACGGTTCACTTCATATGCGAGGAGGAGCTTAAAAGAGATCACAGCGGTATTCCGCACGGCGGCTTTGTAATCAGGAGCGGGAGTACCGGTATCACAAAGAAGAACAACCACATAATCGAGTACAGCCTTAAGCTGGATTCCAATCCCGAGTTTACCGCATCCGTACTGGTTGCGTTTGCGCGCGCGATAAACAGGCTACACAGCGAGGGCGCGTACGGCTGCAAGACGGTCTTTGATATTCCGCCGGCATACCTCTCGCCGAAATCCGGCGAGGAGCTGCGCCGTACACTTCTTTAAACGGCAAAAAACACATATGACAATGGGGTGATTCCGTGGAGGAAATCGAAGGCACGGTCGAAGGGCTTATATATGAAAACGAAACAAACGGATATACGGTATGCGACGTTTCGTCAGACGGCAAGCTGTTCACGCTGACAGGGTGTATGCCCGGTCTTTGCGAGGGCGAGCGGATAAAGGCATACGGCGAATGGCGCAGTCACCGCGAATACGGCGAGCAGTTCAACGTCCGCGCGTTTGAGCGGATAATGCCGGAAACCGAGTCGGAAATAGAGATGTACCTCGGCTCGGGAATGCTGCCGCACATAGGCAAGGCTACTGCGCGGAAAATTGTCGAGCTGTTCGGCAGGGATGCCCTTGACGTGATAGAGAACGAGCCGGAGCGGCTGACCGAAATACGAGGGATTTCGGTCAAAAAGGCTCAGGAAATATACAAAAAATTTCTTGAACAAATCTGTGTGAAGGAGATTGTCGTATTTTTTCAGAAATTCGGCGTTTCGCCGAGCCTTTCGGTCAAGGCGTACCGCGCGTTTGGAGAGGCTACGGTTTCCGCCGTCAGGGCAAACCCGTTTGTGCTGTCTGCGATAGACGGATTTACATTCAAAATATGCGACAGGATATGCGACAGCATGGAGCTGCCGAAGGACTTTCCTCCGCGCATATGCGCCGGAATCAAGAGCGTGCTTATGAACGCGGCGTATCTGAGCGGGCATACATATCTGCCCAAGGGCAGCCTTCTTGCACAGGCGAGGTATATCCTCGGCGTGGAAACAGAGGCGGTCGAGGACGCAATTTATACGCTTACCTCGGGCGGCGAGCTTACCGAGTGCGACACGGGCGAGTTCGAGGCGGTGTACCTTGACGCATTCTACACGGCGGAAACCGCGGTTGCGGAGCGGCTGCGGACGATGAGCGGCACTGTCTTTGAGGTGAACGATGCCGAGTGTGACGGCTTGATTGCGGACGCGGAGTCCGAATCGGGAATTATCCTTGCGGACGCACAGCGCGACGCGGTCCGCGCGGTTTTCGAGAACACTGCGGTAGTCATAACCGGCGGCCCCGGAACAGGTAAGACCACGATAATCAAGACGATAATAAATATAATGGAAAAGCAGGGGAAACGGATTGCACTCACGGCGCCGACAGGAAGGGCGGCAAAGCGCATGACCGAGCTTTGCGGCACCGAGGCAAAGACCATACACCGACTTCTTGAAAACACGCCGGGGATGGACGGACAGCTGCAAACGTTTGCAAGGAACGAGAAAAACAAGTTGGAATGTGATTTGCTGATTGTGGACGAGATGTCGATGGTGGATATTTTGCTTATGCACAGTCTGCTCCTTGCGCTGCCGACGAATGCGCGGCTTGTTATGGTGGGCGATAGCGACCAGCTCCCGGCGGTCGGAGCGGGAAACGTACTGCGCGATATAATCGAAAGCGATGCGCTTGTTTCGATACGTCTGACCGAGATTTTCCGTCAGGCGCACGAAAGCATGATTGTTGTGAACGCGCACAGAATAAACAACGGTGAAATGCCGCTTTGCAACGACCCCGACAACGACTTTTTTATGTTAAAATGCGAAAATCCGAACGTGATATGCGAAACGATAGCTGACCTCTGCAAAACAAGGCTGCCGCGTACATACGGCTATGACAGCATCTCGCAGATTCAGGTGATAACGCCGACGCGGAAAACGCAGATAGGCGTACAGAGCCTTAACGAGCTTTTGCAGAGCCGACTCAACCCGCCGCAGAAATTCCGCACGGAAAAACAGGGCGCGGGCTGTGTATTCAGGGTCGGCGACAAGGTTATGCAGAACAAGAATAACTATGATGCGCACTGGACGCGGGTTTCGGACGGCAGCGAGGGCGAGGGGATATTCAACGGCGACGTTGGCTTTGTCACAGACATTGACCTTCACGAAAAGAACATGACGGTGATGTTTGATGATGACCGCAAGGCGGTTTACGATTTTCTTTCGCTTGACGAGCTGGAGCTTGCCTACGCGATAACCGTTCACAAGAGCCAGGGCAGCGAGTTTGACGTTGTGATAATGCCGATGTTCGACACGCACAGGCTGCTTATGACCAGAAATCTTTTGTATACGGCTGTAACAAGAGCGAAAAAAATGGCTATACTTGTAGGTAAGACGGAAATTCTTGAAAAATTTGTGCAGAATAATAATATAAGCGTGCGGTATTCGGGATTGAAAGAGCGAATGGAAATACGGTAAATTTGGAGATGTAAAAAATATCCGAACCGCAAAAAGGGTTGACTGCACAAAATCAGCGTTTACATTTTCATTTTTGAGTTAACGGGGGGAACAGCCATTGAAAATTGCATACATCGGAATTGATTTGTTTTATCCCGCGCCGCTGTGGCTGCAAAATGCGGGGGCGGAGATTGCGGAGGTTTTCACCTGTAAAACCGACAATGTAACCGAGTTTAACACCAAAATCATCGCCTTTGCAAAGGAAAACAAAATCCCGTACCCCCTTTCGCGGATAACCGCCGAGGACATAAAACGGCTGCGCGAAAGCGGCGTTCATGCGGCGGTATGCGCGGGGTACTACTATAAAATCCCCGTGACGGAGGATTTTCCGATTGTGAATATTCATCCGTCGCTGCTGCCGCTGGGTCGCGGCTCGTGGCCTATGCCGCACGCGATTTTAAGTGGCGCGAAAAAAAGCGGCGTGACAATCCATAAAATCGCGGAAGGCTTTGACACAGGGGATATTCTTATGCAGGAGAGCTTTAACCTTGCAAAGGACGAAAATCTTGATACGTTTATGGAGAAGGCTTTGGGACTGCTGCCCGATATGCTTAAAAGGCTTGTGAAGAATTTTGACAGTCTTTGGCGTGGCGCAAAAAAACAGGGCGAAGGCGAATATATCGCGGCACAGACCGAGAAGGACTGGACCGTCACCGCGGACATGGCTGCAGATACCGCCGATGGAATCCTGCGCGCGTTTTACGGCTATGAGTGCATATATGCGGGAAAGAACGGCAATGTCATGATTCACCGCGGCAGAGCGCGCAAGGGTGAGCCTTTGGGGCAGAAGCTGCCTCTGACTGACGGATATATAGAAATAATCGAATAATAACGCTTTGAAACGAGCTGCTTTCAAAAGGTCGGACCGTAAATCCGGTACTTACGAGGGCAGTTTTTTTATGTCAAAATGCGGAGCAGGGCGGCAAAAAAATTGTATAAAAGTGACATTTTTAAAAGTTTTATTGTTGAAATATACGAAAATTTGCAAAAAATACCGATTTAAGTATTGACCTTATACAAGAAATGTGATACAATAAATATAATAAAAAGGAGAAGGTGATTAAAACGGAAAACAACACATATCAGGTTCTTATCAAAAGAAGAATAAAGGAAAAATTTAAGACAATCGAGAACTTTTCAAAGCACATGAATATTCCGAGAACGACGCTTAATTTCATTCTGAAGAACGGCGTGGGAGTGTCCGGCTTTGATACCGTAAACAGAATACTGAACGAGCTTGACATTTCGGTAGTGGCAAGCGGACCGGTTGTAACGGATGACCGTTCATTGGAGATGCTCAAGAGGTTTGAGGCTCTTGACGAGATGGGCAAGCATACCGTTGAAGCCGTTGCAAGGACAGAGGTTAACCGCGTATACTATCCGGACAAGGTTCTTCCGACAATGGCGGCATACGAGGGTATGAAGCCGGTAGTACATTTGACCGAGGACGAAAAGGCAATACTTGATTTAGTCAGAAAGATAAAGGATAACGATGCCGAAGAATGAGCCGGCAAGGAAGGCGGCGTATAAGGTATGCCGCCGATTCGGAATTCCATCCTCGGCTAAACACAGCGAAATTGTAAAGATTATAGAGGAATACACATATGAGGTAATTCCGTTTGACCCGCTGCGGCTTGACTCCGGTGGGATTGGTACGCTGATAAACCAACTCGGACTTCAGGAGGAGGTAATGCGGCACAACGCGTTTGTGTACATAAAGGGCAGCCTGAAATTTGTATTTTTGAATTCCACGCTTTCCGAGAATGACAAGTGCGTTGTATTGCTCCATGAGCTGGGGCATATCTGTGACCCGAGCTTTAACGAGCCGGAGGCGATATATTCAAAGGTTCAGCGCGAGAGCTTTGCAGACGATTTTGCTTTTTATATGCTTCATCCGAGCCTGCTGACAAGAATTAACTGCGCCGAAAGACGCACAAAGCTCATTGCGGTTTTGTGTCTTGCGATGTGTCTGGGTGTATTCGGCGGCTATGCGTACAGCGGTAAGGTGCGCGCAGATAAGGAGATATATTACGTCACAAGAACGGGCGAAAGGTACCATAAGGAAAACTGCCAGTTTGTCAAGGGCAAGGACGATTTGCGGCGTTTTACCAAAGAGCAGGCGGAGGAATACGGATATACGCCGTGTTCGTTCTGCATCATTGAATAATGGATAACCGCAAGGTTGTATTCGGAAAATAATCGGAAGCTTCAAAAAATTGAACAATTCTCAGACTTGATATGCTTCGCCGGCAAGGCGGAGTGTGTCGGGTCTGTTTTTTTGCCGTGCGGTTATTCTGCGGTCAAACAGCGGCACTGCGGGGCGCGGTCTGTAAAAAAGTGAGTAGACTGCGCATTTATTTTTATTACGTTTGACGAATAAAAAACAGGCAAAGACTATTGACAAAGCGGGGGTATTGATATATAATTAAAATATCATTTTTATAAGGTGAAATGGATATGTCTGCACAAAGACCAAAAAAAGTTAAAAACTTTTCTTTTAAAAAGCTGCTGAAAAACGGTATGCTTTTGTTTCTGTTTGCATATGTTGTATATACATTCGCGAGCCAACAGATTACACTTTCACGGTGCAGTCGTGTGGCTAAGGATTATGAGGATAAGATTGCGGAGGAAAAGCTCACGGAGCAGCGCCTGCGCGAGGAATACAAAAATACCGAAAAGGACGAGTATCTTGAACGGATGGCTCGCGAAAAGCTCGGACTTGTAAAGGCGAACGAGCGTGTTTATGAGGATGTTACAAAAAAATAGCAGATGTCTGTATGTCTGATACGGTCATGTAAACAAAAACGGTTGACATTGATTGCCGTTTTTCGGCATAGCGGTGCTTTGCGATGAGGTAGTTTCGCGGCGCGGTACTATTTTAGTGCGGCTGCGGTTTTTATACAGCGTCAGCTTTGCGGCATAACAATATTCTGTGCGGCAGTTGGCTGTTAAATGCGCGGTGTCATATGCTGCGGGGCGTAACGGCTTTGTGCAGCGGAATACGGTTTCGCGCGGCGAAAACTTAATCTTGTGGAAAATAATTTTATTATACATAGTGACGCTGCCGGGGGCAGCGCTCCGAGGAGGATTTTTTTAGGATATGCAGATTGAAGCGGGCAGTATACTTCAGGGAAAGGTTACCGGAATTGCGGCGTTCGGCGCATTTGTCGAGCTGGAGGGCGGCAAAACCGGTCTTGTACATATTTCGGAAATTTCAAATGAGTATGTGGAGGATATAAGCAAGCACCTGACCGTGGGTCAGGAGGTCAAGGTAAAGGTAATGTCGGTTGATGACAACGGCAAAATCGGTCTTTCGATAAAGAGGACTTTGGGTGACGCTCCGAAAAGGAAAAAAAGAGATGATCGCCGCGACAGGGACAGAGAAAGACCACGCGACACAGGACTCGGCAACCGTCCTCCGGAGGTTTTTGAATTTGCTCATGCGAGAGAGGATATGTCGTTTGAGGATAAGCTGCTTAAATTCAAGCAGGACAGTGACGAAAAGATACAGGACCTCAAGCGTAATACCGAGGGCAAGCGTAGCGGCGGCTACCAAAGGGGATACTGATAGACGGATTAACTGCCACA
>URZD01000031.1 GCA_900552305.1 uncultured Eubacteriales bacterium | reverse complement strand
GATATAGAGCCTGTAAAGAGCGGCTCGTACCCGCCGTCAATCGAAAACTGCGAACAGGATTTGTCGGATATGTGCCACAAATTCGCTCATGAAGTTTACGGCGAGGTCCTTCCTGACATAGTTCAAAAGAGAATGGACAAAGAGCTTGGCTGTATTTTGGGATACGGCTATGCGGTTATGTATATGATTGCGCACAAGCTGGTTAAAAAGTCGAACGAGGCGGGATACCTTGTAGGCTCGCGTGGCTCGGTCGGCTCGTCCTTTGCGGCGTACCTTGCAGGTATTACGGAGGTTAACGCTTTATGTCCGCATTATATCTGCCCCGAATGCAAACATTCGATATTTTTTGAACACGGCGAATACAATATCGGAATAGATATGCCCGACAAGGATTGTCCAAAATGCGGCGCGAAGATGAAGAAGGACGGCTTTAATATTCCGTTTGAAACCTTCCTCGGCTTTAAAGGCGACAAGGTACCGGATATTGACCTTAACTTTTCGGGCGAGTATCAGGCGACCGCCCACAAGTATGTCGGTGAGCTTTTTGGCGAGCAGTTCGTATTTAAGGCGGGAACGATAGGCACAATCGCGGAAAAGACCGCCATAGGCTTTTATGCGCGCAAGTATTACGAAAAGAAAGGTGTTACTCCGACACAGGCGGAGCTTAAAAGAGTGTCAAGAGGTCTTGTTGACATTAAGCAGACAACGGGTCAGCATCCGGGCGGCGTTATAGTCTGCCCGAAAACGATGGATATACATGATTTCTGCCCGGTGCAGCACCCGGCAGAGAAGAAGGATTCGGGGATAATAACAACCCACTTCGATTTCCACTCGATACACGATAACCTTCTAAAACTTGATATACTCGGTCACGATGACCCTTCTACAATAAGAATGCTTGAAAATCTTACCGGACTTGACGCGACAAAAATACCTCTTGACGACCCGGAAACCATGAGTATTTTTTCAAGCACGGACGCGATAGGAGTTAAGCCGGAGCAGATAAAGAGCAAGGTCGGAACATTCGGCGTGCCGGAGTTCGGAACATCATTCACACGCCAAATGCTGCTTGACACACTGCCTACAACATTTTACGAGCTGGTACTTATTGCCGGTCTTTCGCACGGTACAGACGTTTGGCTCGGCAATGCGCAGGAGCTTATAAAACAAAAGGTTGCAACGCTTTCCGAGGTTGTGGCTGTCCGCGACGATATTATGACATATCTTATACAAAAGGGACTTGACCCAAGTATGTCGTTTAAAATAATGGAATTTGTAAGAAAGGGTCGCGCGGCAAAGGAAGGTATGCCGGAGGAATACGAAAACGCCATGAGGGAGAACAATGTTCCCGAGTGGTACATAGGCTCATGTAAAAAGATAAAGTATATGTTCCCAAAGGCGCACGCCGCGGCATATGTAATGATGGGCTTCAGAGTTGCGTATTTCAAGGTACACTATCCGACCGAGTTCTATATTGCGTACTATACCGTTCGTGCGGATCTGTTCGACGCCGCAATCATGGCACAGGGTGATGAAAAGCTCAAAATCGAGATGCAAAGGCTTGAACAGCGCCAGAACGAGTGGTCGGCTACCGAAAAGAGCGTTTATACCATATGCGAGATAGTACACGAAATGTATCAGCGCGGAATAGAATTTTTGCCGGTGGATTTGTACAAATCCCACGCGTTCAAATTCCAGAAGGTTGACGGCAAAATCCTGCTTCCGATAAATTCGTTCCAGGGAATAGGCGACGCTGCCGCCCAGAACATAATGGACGCGAGAGAGGACGGGGAGTTTATGTCGGTTGACGACCTTAAAACCCGCGCCGGAGTGAACAAAAATGTTATTGAAACACTGCGCGAAAACGGATGTCTGAACGGTCTTTCGGAGACAAGTCAGCTTTCGCTTTTCGATATGATGCAGTAAAACTTTAGGATAAAGGATGAAAAAAATGACTATTGCAGAGAAATTGGCAGAGGAACTCGGACTTAAACAGTGGCAGGTTGACAATACAATTCAGCTTATTGACGAGGGTAACACAATTCCGTTTATATCCCGTTACCGCAAGGAGGTAACCGGCGAGCTAAGCGACGAGGTACTCCGCACCTTTGAAGAACGCCTTAACTACCTCCGAAATATGGAGGAAAGAAAGGACGATATAAAACGGATAATTGAGGAACAGGGAAAGCTGACAGAGGAGCTGTCCGCACAGATAGACAATGCCCAAAAGTTCTCCGAGCTTGAGGACATTTACCGTCCGTTCAGACCCAAAAGAAGAACGCGCGCGACTGTCGCAAAGGAAAAGGGCTTAGAGCCGCTTTCAAATATACTATATTTACAGAATTTGACAAACGGTGATATAGACGAAATTGCTGCGCCGTTTGTTGATGAAGAAAAGGGAGTAAATAATACAGAGGAAGCTCTTGCTGGCGCTATGGATATTATAGCTGAGGCTGTTTCCGATAATGCGGAGCACAGAAAGAAAATCCGCGAGCTTACCGAGAAAAACGGGTTACTGGTTTCAAAGGCGGCGACGGAGGAGGACTCGGTATACCGGATTTACTACGATTTTGCCGAGCCTGTTGCAAAGTCTGTTCCGCACAGAGTTCTTGCGATTGACCGCGGCGAGAAGGAAAAGCTGCTTTCGGTTTCCGTTGATGTGGACGAGGAAAAAATTCTTTCCTATTTAAAAAAGAGAGAAATCACAAACCGCGCGTCAATCACGGCTACATATGTTGAGGCGGCAGCGGAGGATGCCTACAAGCGGCTTATTCAGCCGGCTATAGAGCGCGAGATACGGAACGAGCTGACAGATAATGCGCAGGAACAGGCAATGAAGGTGTTTAAGGTTAACTTAAGAAACCTTCTTATGCAGGCGCCGATCAGAGGACAGGTTGTAATCGGACTTGACCCCGGCTACAAAAACGGCTGCAAGGTCGGAGTTGTGGATGAAACGGGCAAGGTGCTTGACATGGGAGTTATATATATAACTCACTCAAAGGCGCAGGAGGAAAAAGCAAAGGAATTTATAAAGGGACTTATTAAAAAGTATCATGTAACGCTTATTTCCATCGGAAACGGTACGGCGTCAAAGGAAACGGAGATATTTGCCGCTAATCTGATTCGCGAGATACCCGAAAAAGTGAAATATATAATAGCCAACGAGGCTGGAGCCTCCGTTTATTCCGCGTCAAAGCTTGCGGCAGAGGAATTTCCGGACTTGGACGTAATGCAAAGGAGCGCAATTTCCATAGCGCGCCGCGTACAGGATCCGCTTGCGGAGCTTGTAAAAATCGAGCCAAAGGCAATCGGTGTTGGGCAGTATCAGCATGATATGAATCAGAAAAGGCTTAGCGAAACGCTCGGCGGAGTGGTTGAGGACTGTGTAAACAGCGTAGGAGTTGACCTTAATACCGCGTCTGCGCCCCTTCTTAAATACGTTTCGGGAATAAGCTCTGCGATAGCGAATAATATTGTCGCATACAGAGAAGAGGAGGGACGGTTTGAAAGCCGTACCCAGCTGAAGAAGGTTGCAAAGCTCGGACCAAAGGCGTTCGAGCAGTGCGCTGGATTTTTAAGAATTTCGGGCGGAAAGAATGTTCTTGACAGTACCTCGGTACATCCTGAGTCTTATGCTGCGGCGAACAGGCTTATTGAGTATCTCGGCTATACTGCGGATGACGTTAAGAATAACGGCATGGGAGATATAAAGGAAAGAATTAAGGAAAAGAATCTCAAGGCTCTTGCAAAGGAGCTTGGAATAGGAGTGCCGACTCTCATGGATATTGTTGACGAGCTTATGAAACCCGGACGCGACCCGCGTGACAGCGTTGAGCAGCCGCTGCTCCGTGAGGATGTAATGAGCATAGAGGACCTGAAACCCGATATGATTCTGACCGGAACGGTAAGAAATGTTATTGATTTTGGAGTATTTGTCGACATCGGAGTACATCAAGACGGACTTGTACATATATCGCAGCTCAGCGATAAATTTGTAAAGCATCCTATGGACGTTGTATCTATCGGGGATATTGTGAAGGTAAAGGTGCTTGACGTTGATGTTCCGAAAAAGAGAATCTCACTGTCGATGAAGGGGATTTAGACGTTTTTATTACATAAAAGCAAAAATACACGGCGGCTTGGAAAAAAAGTTATATTTTAAAGCCGCCAAAGCTATGATAAGGGTGATTTTTTGAATAAGACATTTTATAAAAGTTTTTTTATGCTTATGGTGCCTATGGCGCTTAAAGAGCTTATTGCCGCGTTTGTTAATCTTCTTGATACGGTTATGCTCGGCGAGTTCGGAAAAGATGTAATAGCTGCGGTGGGAATTGCTAATCAGTGGTATTTTCTCTTTACCGTTGTGGTTTTCGGAACGTGCGGCGGCGCAGGAGTTTTTGCGTCGCAGTATTGGGGAGCAAACGATTTGCCGAAGGTAAAAAGAGTTTTGGGTCTGAACATAATTCTTGTAATTGCCGCGTCGTTTTTATTTATAACTCCGGCGCTTTTAATACCGGACAGGATTATTTATATTTTCAGAAAGGACCCCGCCGTCATAAAGTACGGTGCGGAGTATATAAGAATTGCCTGTTTTTCGTATCTATTTGCGGCGCTCACCTCTGCATATGATATGAGCCTTTGCTGCAGCGAAAACGCAAATGTTTCTTTTGTGTCAAGATTTGTCGGACTTTTGACCAACTTTGTTCTTAACTGGATTTTGATTTACGGAAAGTTTGGTTTTCCGCGGCTTGGCATAAAGGGCGCGGCGATTGCCACAATTATCGCAAGAATAACGGAGCTTGCGATAATACTCGGCGTGATATACGGAAAAAAACTTGTGCAGTCGGCAAAACTCAAAGAGCTTTTTGACATTCCAAAGGACATGATCGGCGGTTACTTTAAGGCGGCTCTGCCCGTTATGTTAAACGAAGGAGCGTGGGCTCTCGGCACAACGGTCTATTCATGGGTATATGCGCAGATAAGCACTGACGCGGTTGTTATCACGGTAATTGTTCAAAACATAGAAAGACTTCTTTTGGTATTTTTCCACGGCGGCGGAAATGCCGCGGGAATAATGATAGGTAAACTGGTCGGCGGCGGTGATTATGACAAGGCATACAACACGGCAAAAAAGCTGTTTGTGCTTAATATGATATTCTCGCTTTGTATTTCGCTGATTTTTGTGGCGGTCAGACCGCTCACGCTGCTCCCGTATAAGGTTACACCGGAGATAAGACAGGAAACGCTGAATATTCTGATACTGACAGCCGTACTTATGAATATAAAAGCGCTGACATTTTTCCTTATTGTCGGAGTATTCAGAAACGGCGGAGCAACAAGAAATGCCGCATTTATTGATATAGGCTCGATGTGGCTTATCGGAGTTCCTATAGTTGTATTTTGCGGACTTGTGCTTAAGGTTCCTCTTTTCTATCTCTATATTCTGATGATGACAGAGGAGGTTGTGAAGATAGCGGTTTCTGTTCCGTACTTTTTCAGCAGGAAGTGGATAAAAAATCTTGTACGGCAATAAAACTTATCCGAATGTTTCACGTGAAACATTCGGATTTTTTTTAACATAGAAAAATTTGTTTCACGTGAAACATTTATTTCAATATTGTTGTAAATAGGTCTTGTATTTTTTCAAAAAAGTGCTATAATATATAGGTAACAAAAATACAAAGGAAATATTCGGGGATTTGCATATGGGAAAAATTATTGCAATAGCAAACCAAAAAGGCGGAGTCGGAAAAACAACTACTGCTGTGAATTTAAGTGCTTGTCTTGGAAAACTGGGTAAAAAAACTTTGATAGTAGATATTGACCCACAGGGCAATACGACAAGCGGATTGGGAATTGACCCGCGCAGTATTGAAGAATCAATATATGATTGCATAATAAATGACGAGCCGATGGGAGAGGTAATACTCCGCACAGACTTTGAGGGATTATGGATATGTCCGTCAAACATAGACCTTGCGGGAGCAGAGCTTGAACTTGTGATGAAGGATAAAAGAGAATTTGTTCTTAAACGGGCATTGAGTGAGGTCAAAGACTTATTTGATTTTATATTGATTGACTGTCCACCGTCACTCGGACTTATCACGTTAAACTCATTTGCGGCAACCGATTCAATTCTCGTTCCCATTCAATGCGAATATTATGCACTTGAGGGGTTGAGTCAGCTTACAAACACAATCAAAATGGTCAAAAAACAGCTTAATCCGTCCCTCTCAATGGAGGGCGTTCTTCTGACAATGTTTGACGCGCGTACAAATTTGTCGATACAAGTAGTAGAAGAAGTTAAAAAGTTTTTCGGAAATAAAGTTTACGGAACGATTATTCCGAGAAACGTAAGACTTTCGGAAGCGCCGAGCTTTGGACAGCCGATAATCGAATACGACAAAAATTCAAGGGGCGCTGAGTGCTATATGGACTTGGCAGAGGAAGTAATAGAGAGAAATTCTTAAAAAAGAGGAAGTGAAAAAATGCCGGAATCAAAGGGCAAAGCAAAAAAAGGACTCGGACGCGGACTTGGAGCATTTTTCGATAATGTTTCTGCCGAAATCGAAAATACAGAAAATGCAAAAAATACTGCCGAAGAAAAAAGCGGCGTAAAAAAAATTAAAATAAGAGATATTGAGCCAAACCCGGAGCAGCCGAGAAGAAACTTTGATAAGGAAAAACTTGAAGAACTTGCGGAATCAATAAAGGAACACGGACTGATTCAGCCGATTATCGTAAAGAAAAAGGAAAACGGAATGTACATAATCATTGCCGGTGAGCGTCGCTGGAGAGCGTCAAAGCTCGCGGGACTTTCCGAGGTGCCGTGCATAGAAGGCGACTATTCGGAGCGCGAGATAATGGAGCTTGCGCTCATTGAAAACCTTCAAAGAGAGGATCTCAATCCGATAGAGGAGGCGGAAGGCTATCTGCGGCTTATGAAATCCTTTGGTTTGAAACAAGAGGAGGTCGCAAGCTGCGTAGGCAAAAGCCGCAGTGCGGTTGCAAATTCGCTTAGACTTAATAACCTTTGCGATGAAG
Organism: uncultured Eubacteriales bacterium; assembly: GCA_900552305.1. GTDB lineage: Bacteria > Bacillota > Clostridia > Monoglobales > Monoglobaceae > UMGS1494. Next base: position 7,690 of record URZD01000031.1, on the reverse strand, counting down.
TGAAAAAAATGGTTACGGACGGCAGTCTTTCGCAGGGACACGCGCGTGCACTAATTGTTCTCGATAAGGACAAACAGATTTTGGCGGCTCAAAAAATTATCGCGGAGGATTTGAATGTTCGCCAAACGGAAAAGCTGGTAGCCGAAGGACTTGAAAAACAGGAGGTCAAAAAAAGCAAAGTTGACGAAAACGTCAGAACTGCATTTCTTGATATTGAAAAAGCGCTTTCGGATAAGCTGTGTACAAAGGTAAAAATCAAAGCGGGAAAAAATAAGGGCAAAATTGAAATTGAATATTACAGCAACGAGGAACTTGAAAATCTGGTAAGTAAAATACAAAATTAGAAAAAAATGTAAAAATATTAACCTCAAAAAATGCTGTTTAAATGCCAAAAATGATAGTTTGTAATGAAATTATATTAAAAACTTAAATTGCGGTATAAGGGGCAAAAAATGAGGTTATAAAACAATAAAGCAAAGGAAGTGAAAAATTGAAGAAGGATTTTAAGAGATTATATACATACGGACTCATAATGATAGTCTGTGTTATAATTATAGTAATTTTTGCATGGCTGTCATCGACAAAGCTGGAAAGCAGTCAGGCGGACTATGAGGACAAGCTCATGCAGAACAGAACTCAGATTGAGGAGCTGGAAAAAAGAATTGCCGATTTAGAAGACGAGAAGTACAAGCTTGAAAAAGAGGTAAAGAAAAATACCGACGCTCAGGCAAAGCTCGACGTTGCCAATCAGGCGCTCAACGATTTGACCGAGGTTTTCAAGCTGATAGAGGCAGGCGACCTTGATACCGCAAAGGAAAAATTCGGAAAAATCGAAACCGGCGGCTTTGACGATGCGGCGCTCGCATTTTACGGTGCGCTAAACAGTATTTTAAATAAGTAAAAAGTAAAGGTTAAGGCGGCGCAGCGCTGCGGCACGTAATCTTTCCAAAATAATAGTTCCTGACGGAACAGAATGGAGATACCTATGATAGACATTAAAATTTTAAGAAACGAACCCGAAAAGCTGATGGAGGCTCTTAAACGGAGAAAGGATACAAAGGTTGATATTGACGGTCTTTTGGAATATGACAAAAAGCGCCGCGAAATTTTGTATCAGGTTGAGCAGATGAAGAGCAAGCAGAACGCCATTTCAAAGCAGATTCCCGTTCTGAAAAAAGAGGGCAAGGACACTGCGCCGATTTTTGCTGAAATGAAGGTTTTGTCCGATGACATAAAGAAGTATGATGACGAGATAAGAGAGCTTGACGCAAAGATTGAGGAAATCATGTACACAATTCCGAATTTCCCGAATCCGACCGTTCCTGACGGCGACACCGATGCGGACAATGTTGAGGTAAGAAGATTCATGGAGCCGACAAAGTTTGACTTTGAGCCTAAGGCGCACTGGGATTTGGGCGAGGAGCTTGGAATACTCGATCCCGCAACCGCGGCAAAGATAACCGGTACAAGATTCACTGTTTATAAGGGATTTGGCGCACAGCTTGAAAGAGCGCTTGTAAACTTCTATCTTGACACGCACACGACAAAGAACGGATATAAGGAAATATTCCCGCCGTTCATGGTACACAGAAACAGCATGGTCGGAACAGGTCAGCTCCCGAAGTTCGAGGAGGACGCATTCAAGGTTGCGAACACCGAATACTTTATGGTGCCGACGGCAGAAGTTCCGGTAACCAATATGCACAGGGACGAAATTCTTGACGGAAATAAGCTGCCGCTTAAATATGTTGCGTACACGGCTTGTTTCAGAGCCGAGGCGGGCAGCGCCGGCAGAGATACAAGAGGTCTGATACGTCAGCACCAGTTTAACAAGGTTGAGCTTGTTAAGTTCACCAAGCCGGAGGAGTCCTATGCGGAGCTTGAAAAGCTGGTAAACGATGCAGAATCCGTGCTGCAGCTGCTTAAACTGCCGTACAGAGTTGTTAAAATCTGTATCGGCGACCTTGGCTTTACCGCCGCTATGAAGTATGATATAGAGGTGTGGATGCCGAGCTACGGAAGATTTGTTGAGATTTCGTCATGCAGTAACTTTGAGGACTTCCAGGCAAGACGCGCAAACATTAAGTTCAAGAACAGCGCAAAGGATAAGGCACAGCTTGTTCATACGCTTAACGGCTCGGGCGTGGCTATCGGAAGAACGGTTGCGGCAATTCTTGAAAATTATCAAAATGCAGACGGAACTGTTACAGTTCCGGAGGTACTTGTACCGTATATGAGGGGTACGACGGTTATAAAGAGCGAGGATTAGTGGGGAATGTAAAAAAAGTCCAGACCGCAAAAAGATGATTAAGACATAACATTGTTGATTTTATATCAATATAATTTTTAAACTGTAGGTAAAAAAATCTCATAATATTAGATTTTTCTTAAATTTATGCCTTTTTGCTATGAACAAACTGAACCTCTCGGGCGGCGAAACAAGTCTGAATACGCTCAACTGATTTAGTAAAATCAGCATCGCTTTAAAGACCTGTTTCGCCTTATTCGCCAAAAGTCTCGACTTTTGGCGAAAGAGGAGTAACCGCGTAATGCCGATTGATTTTTGTCTGTGAAGAAAATCAGAGGAGATAACGCGAGTTACGACGAACGCCTTCGAGTTCAGTTTGTCCATTCTGAATCTTTTTTTCCTATTCCCCAAGTAGAAAAAGAACTGTGAAATTGTTTAACAGTTCTTTTTTCTTTGCATAAAAATCCGCCATTTTCCAATAATATATAATATTCGGTTTAAAAATCGCAGTATTAAAAGGATGATGAGCGGAAAATGGAATGGATTTGTGTGTTTACGTTCGGAATGGTTGCCTATCCGATTCTTGAAGTTATCTGGAGGGGATACACACATATTACAATGGCATTTGCGGGGGGATTGTGTCTTACCGCAATATATTACATCGCGGTAAGACTGCGGCATTTGAATATATTTGCGGCAGCTGCCGCAGGCTGTGTTGCCGTAACGGCGATAGAACTGATTTTCGGGTTTATATTTAATATCGTGGCGGGAATGGCGGTATGGGACTATTCGGGACGGCCGTATAATTTTATGGGGCAGATATGCCTTGAATATACCGCGCTTTGGTATTTGCTGTGCGTGGTTATAATGCCTGTATGTAGATTTATACATTTGGCGGTAATAAAGGTGCGATGATTGTTGCACCTTTATTACTATTTATTTTTTGCGAAAAAATCCGAAAGAATATTTTCAAAAAGAACACCGTGTTCAATCGGAATTTCGGGATGTTTGAGTGTTTCGGCTATGGCGCATTTGATAAAATCGACGGCAATATTTGATGCGGAAATCATATCCTTTCCCTTTACAAGCGCGCCTGTGAGTACGCTTGCAAATATATCTCCCGTCCCGTGAAACGGTCGGTCAACATATCCGCAGTCGATAAGACTGACCCGGTCGAGGGTTTTGTCATATACGCCGACAACCATTTTGTTTTTATCCGCCATAACGCTTGTCACAGCAACCCTTTCGGGACCGAGCGCGGACAGCCGTTTCAGCATTGAGGTCAGTCTGTCCTCCGATATGCTTTCGTGCGGGTAGTCCTCGTCTAAAAGCAGACAAGCCTCGGTAAGATTGGGTGTTATTACATCAGCGAGTGCGACATATTTGCGCATTGCGCCGATAAGTCCGCTCATGCGGTCATAGTAAACCGTTTCAGCATCGGAAAGCACGTTATCACCAAGTACGGGGTCGATTACCGTAAGGGGAGTACACTCGCCGTTCTTTTTAAGAAACGATATATATTCGGAAATGATTCCGATTTGCTCCGCACTGCCCATATATCCGCTGTATACCGCGTCAAAATGCAGTCCGAGCGACTGCCAGTGCGCAATTATACGGCGCATCTCCTCGGTCATGTCAAGAAAGGTATAATCGGTGAATTTGTAGGTGTGCGTTGAAAGCACCGAGGTGGGCAGAGGACAGACCTCAACTCCCATAGCGGACATAATCGGTATTGCCTCGGTAAGCGATACCTTTCCGAAGCCGGACAAATCGTTTACTGCGGCAACCCGCGGTATATAGCTTTTAATCATTTTCATCAGCGCCTTTCATTATATTCGGATTGGTTGATGTTAGCATTTCAAGCTCCCGCGGCATAAGCTCGCGAATTTCGCCGAGTCGCAAGCCGTCATCAAGCGGAAGGTTATTCATTTTTATCCGTTTAAGATATGTCACGTTTTTGCCGCAGACCTCAAACATACGTTTTACCTGGTGAAACTTGCCCTCGCGGATAACAACCTCGGTTTTTGTTCCGCCCTCGTCAAGCAAACTCAGCTCCGCGGGCATTGCGGTGAAGTCGTCAAGAGCTATCCCGCGCCGAAAACGCTCGATGTCATTTTCGTCCGCGGGTCGGTCAAGCTCGGCATAATAGGTTTTGGGAACATGGCTTTTCGGCGACAGCAGGCGGTGGCTGAGCGCGCCGTCATTTGTCAGAATCAGAAGTCCCTCTGTGTCAATGTCAAGTCTGCCTACCGGGAACGGCTCAAAATGCAGATATTCCTCCGGCACAAGGTCAATAACCGTGGGAAAGTGTCTGTCAAAGGTTGCCGAAACGCAGCCCTGCGGCTTGTTGAGCATAAGGTAAATAAATTTCCGGTATTTTACCTCATTGCCGCCGATGCATACACGGTCGGACAGCTCGTCTATGTGAAGGTCGGGCTTTGACGCGGCAATGCCGTTTACCGTGACGCTGCCGCCGCGAATGAGCTTTTTAACCTCGGAGCGTGTGCCGAAGCCTGTTTTTGAAAGGTACTTATCAAGACGCATGGAGCCGTCCTCCTTTGATAAAATGCTTTTAACCGCTGCTGTTGCCTCATAATTTGTGCCGCACAGGCATATATTAACGTAGGGAGGTATCTTTCATGATTCTGCTTCTTAAAAAATACCGTTTTGTACTTGCGGCGCTCGGCTTTGCAGCGGCGATTATGCTGGTTATATTTACGCTTTTCAGCATAGATAATTCAACAAATAAAATGATAGTCGAATACCTTGAAGGAATCGGCTGGGAGGTAGAGGACTCGCCGGTCGAGATAGCGCATCTCACCCTGCCGGAACGGTTTGACACGGTGTACGAAACCTACAACGCGGTGCAGACCGAGTCGGGGTACGATATGTCGCCGTTCAAGGGGAAAAACGTGTCAAGATATTCGTATCGGGTTATAAATCATAAGCGTTCCGCAAGCGTGGAGGTCATAGCAAACATTTTCGTGTACGAAAACCGCATAATTGCCGGGGATATATCCTCTACTGCACCGAACGGTTTTATGCACGGACTGAACGAAACGGAAAATATCCTTAAAACCGCCGCTGACGGAAACTAACCATAGTATAACACAAAAGACGCGGTATTTCTATAGTTTTTCTTGACATTTTTAAGCAAAAATAGTAATATAAATTGTAGAAATAGGTACAAAAAGGAGGAAAAATTATGAAAACGGAAACAAAATGTATTCAGTCGGGATACACGCCGGGGAACGGTGAGCCTCGCGTGCTGCCGATTTATCAAAGCACTACATATAAATACGATTCAAGCGAACATTTGGGAAAGCTCTTTGACCTTAAAGCCGAGGGGCATATGTACACAAGAATAAGCAATCCGACGGTTGCCTGTGTGGAACAGAAAATCGCAGAGCTGGAAGGCGGCGCAGGGGCAATGCTAACGTCATCCGGACAAGCGGCGTCGCTTATTGCAATCATGAATATCTGCAAGGCGGGCGACCACGTTGTAAGCTCAAGTACAATTTACGGCGGCACGTTTAATCTGTTTGAGGTTACGCTCAAAAAATTCGGCATCAGCTTTACATTCGTGGCTCCTGACGCGGACGAGGCGGAAATCCGCGCGGCGTTCAGACCCGAAACTAAGGCGGTTTTCGGCGAAACAATCGCAAACCCCGCGCTTACTGTTCTGGATATAGAAAAGTTTGCAAAAATTGCTCATGAGAATAATGTTCCTTTAATTATTGACAACACATTTGCAACGCCGATACTCTGCCGCCCGTTTGAATTCGGCGCGGACATCGTCATTCATTCGACAACCAAATATATGGACGGTCACGCGATGGTACTCGGCGGCGCGATTGTTGACAGCGGTAAATTTGACTGGACCTCGGAAAAATTCCCGGAGCTTACCGAGCCTGACGAAAGCTATCACGGAGTTGTATATACGCGCGATTTCGGCAGTGCGGCATATATAACAAAGGCGAGAGTTCAGCTTATGCGCGACCTCGGCTCGGCAATGTCACCCATGTCGGCGTTCCTTCTTAACGTAGGACTGGAAACGCTTGCGCTGAGAGTTGAGCGCCACAGCGAAAACGCGCTGAAGGTGGCGGAGTTCCTTGAAAAAAATGACAAAATTTCGTGGGTGAATTATCCGGGACTTTCTGACAGTCCGTACAAGGCTCTTGCGGACAAATACCTGCCGCGCGGAACAAGCGGAGTTATCTCGTTCGGAATAAAGGGCGGAAAGCCCGCCGCGGTAAAGTTTATGGACTCGCTGAAAATGGCGGCGATAGTCGTACACGTTGCCGATGCTCGGACAAGCGTTCTGCATCCCGCGTCAACAACGCACAGACAGATGAACGATGAACAACTTGTCGAGGCGGGAATCACTCCCGACCTTATAAGAATGTCGGTCGGTATAGAGCATATAGACGATATACTCGGCGATATAAAACAGGCGCTTGAAAAGCTCTGATATGGTAAGGCTTTTCCGCAGTGCAAAGGAAAATTTAGTACAGATAAGACCCGAACGGATGACCACCGAAGGGTCTTAGCTTTTAAGAATTGTGCTAAGAAAATGTTAATAAGATAATAAAAAGTGCTAAGAAATCACAAAAAAGGGAAAGCCGTTCTTGAAGTTATTTGGAACAAGTGGTACTATTATACTGGGTTAGATTTGAACTTGTTTGAAAGGAGGCGTATTCATTATGACGGAATTATCAAACGGTTTTGTCTGCATAATGGGCATGGGAATAGTTTTCATAGGTCTTATATGTATAGTATTTATATGTATGTTCATAAGCTTTTGTGTCACGAGAATGGAGAAGGGTGAAAACTCATCCGATTCCGGCGCAGGCACGGCTGCGGCAGCAGCGGAAACCGAGCTGCCCGCAGAGGAAAAGCGCAAGGTGGTTGCCGGCGTATGCGCGGCGATTGCCGAGGAGCTTGGCACGGACGTGACAAACATCAGAGTGTTGTCATTTAAAAGGGTTTAAGAACGCGGGAATTGAACACAATCCCCAAAAAACGCCGACGGTACGGCAGATGATTTTCGGATACGGCACAGCCGGTAAACCGCAGTGCGGCATACGGAAATGTGTCTTTAACAGTGCAGACGGCGCAGAAAAATTCAGGAAACTTGAAAGAAAGGTAAGGGTTTTACAATGAAAAAGTATAAAGTAAATGTAAACGGAACAGCGTATGAGATTGAGATAGAGCTGATGAGCGAGACAGAGGCTGCGGCATCGAAGGCAGCAGCACCGGCAGCAGGACCGGCGGCAGCTCCCGCGGCGGCTCCGGCTAAAGCCGGCGAAGGCGAAAAGATAACAAGCCCGATGCCGGGAAACATCCTTTCCGTAAACGTAAAGGTTGGCGACGCGGTTAAAAAGGGTCAGGTACTTATGATTCTCGAGGCTATGAAAATGGAGAACGAGATTATGGCGGGGG
>URZD01000030.1 GCA_900552305.1 uncultured Eubacteriales bacterium | reverse complement strand
AGGCTCCGTGATTCTGTTCCTCCCCAACGAGCCGCTTTTGTACTCATTCCATGCTGATACCGAATCGGTTTCGTACTATGTACACTACAGCGGTGTGTTCTGCGATTCGATTCTGCGTTCCCTTGATTTATATGACCGCAAAATTCTCAATCTCGGCAAGGATTCCGTTATCGAGAGCCTGTTTGCCAAACTCATCGGCGAATTCAGCATAAAAAAACCATTTTACGAGCAGAGCTGTCAGGGCATTTTTATAAACCTGCTTTCCGCTGTCGCGCGCAAAAACCGCAGCGCCGCTTATGGGGGACTTCGCAACCGCAACAAACTCATTTTTGACATATGCGGCGTTATGCACGAACGCTACGCCGAAAACATTTCCATAGAGCAATACGCGGAAATGGCGAATCTTAGTCCCGGCAGGTTTATGCACATATTCACCGACATGACCGGCGTAAGTCCAAAGCAGTATCTTCTCCGCATTAAATTTGAGCGCGCGATAGAGCTGCTGTCCGACACAAACCTGTCTGTCGCGCAGATTGCGGAGCTTGTGGGAGTCTCCGACAGCAACTATTTTTCACGTATCTTCAAAAAACATACCGGACACTCGCCCGGTTTTTACAGATAATTTCATCACTTTTGTGCTATAAATAAGCAGCTTTGTGCATATTTTTTTTACAAAAATTATCGTATAATATTCTTTGAAAACAAAGGTGCGCATTCCGCGCACCCCAATTAAGGAGATTGTTATATGATTTACACAACCTATTTACTTAATTCGCTCGATACCGTTTTTTACGATTCGAAAATCAGTGCGGACAGTCTTAAACACGCGCAAATGCTCCGCAACGAGGCTTTTTCGTTTCAGCTTGCAATCAAAGCGGAAACCGCAAATGATGAAGGGTGGAAGGACTGCGTGGAGCTGTGCGCGGAAATCGAAACCGTGCCTGAAATCAGCGCCGCGGTTTATACTATTGAAAATGTTCCCGCCGCACGCATCGGCTACAGCATAAGCGACGATTGGTTTTTGAGAAAAACTCCCGGTTTATACCCCGACTGCCTTGTAACGCGCGAAAATAACTACTTTTCTGCCCCGACGCGGTTTTGGAAAACGCTTCTGATAAACATTAACGAGGATTCTGCGGACATTCCTGACGGCAGCTATACGATAAAAATCAGGCTTTTTGACCGCGAAAAATCGGAGCTTGTTGCCGAAAGGAGCGTTACGCTTGAGGTAATTTCGGCGTATCTTCCCAAACAGGATATAATCACCACAAACTGGATGCACTATGACTGCATAGCGCATTTTTCCGGGACAAGACCATTCTCCGACAACTTTTTAAAAGCGGTGGGCAAATACATCCGACTGGCGGCAAAAAACGGACAGAATATGCTTCTTATTCCGGCATTTACTCCGCCGCTTGATACTCCCGTAGGCGAAGAACGCGCAACGGTGCAGCTTGTGGGCGTTGAAAGGAAATCGGGCAAGTACATATTTGATTTTTCAATGATGAAAAAATTTCTTGAATTATGCCTTGACTGTGGAATTGAATATTTTGAACACAGCCACCTGTTTACTCAGTGGGGTGCGGAGCACGCGCCCAAAATCATCGTTCGCGAAAACGGCGAGGACAAAAAGCTGTTCGGCTGGCATACCGATGCCGCATCGGATGAATACAAAGACTTTCTGCACGCGTACCTTACCGCGTTAAAGGATTTTATAAAGGAAAACGGATATGAAAAACGCTTTTTCTTCCACATCTCCGATGAGCCGACAAAGGATAACCTTAAAAGCTACAAAAGCGCAAGCGATTTTATGCACCGCGAGCTTGAAGACTATCCGAGCGGGGACGCGCTTTCCGACTACGTTTTCTATAAGGACGGACTTGTTCAGACGCCAATAACCGCAACTCATGAAATAGGGGATTTTCTCGGCAGGGCAAAGCCGCTTTGGGCGTACTACACGGGACTGCAAAGCCACGACAACCTCTCCAACCGCGCAATAGGTATGCCGCAGGAGCGCGGCAGAATACTCGGCATACAGCTGTATTATTTTAACATAGACGGCTTTTTGAACTGGGGCTTCAACGCACATCACAACAGGCTTTCGCGCATGATGGTCAATCCTCGGATTTCAAGCGACATGGACGGCGACTTTATCAGCGGAACGTCCTACCTTGTATACCCCGACGGGAAGGACGTGAACCCCTCCGTTCGGCTTATGACATTCCGCGATATGATGCAGGACACGCGCGAGCTCAGACTTTTGGAATCTCTCACTGACCGCAGCGCCGTATGTGAGCTGATTAAGAAGTTTATACCCGACATTGACTTTCGCTGCCGCGTGACCGCAAAGCAGCTGGAAGATCTGAGAAATGCCGTATGTTCGGAAATAAAGAATTTGCTTTAACTACCGTTATTCCGCTTTACACGCCGAATATCCGCGCGGCGGCAGAGCGCCGATTTATCCCAACCGACCTCTTAAACGGGGCCGGTTTATTTATACAATAAATTTTCGGCTTAAAATCCTTGCAATTTTCACAATTATGATATATAATAAAGACATACAGAAGGTATTCTACTGTAAATACGTTGTTATGTTTGGCTTGGGCGCGCTTTTCGCCTGTGCCGACAACACAAAATGAATGGAGGCAGATGTATGAATTACAATGTAATCAGTAAGAAGGTTGAATTATCCGACAGCAGGAAGGAAAAACTGCTTAAAAAAATCCAGAAGCTTGATAAATTTTTCAGCGAGGACAACGACTGCAAGATTGCAATTTCCGAGCAGCGGGGCAATATAATAATCGAGATTACCATTTTACATAAAGGCTTTATACTCAGAGCCGAGGCTCGTGACAAGGATCTCCTTGCCGCGGCGGACGAGTGTCTTGCAAATCTGGACAGACAGATCAGAAAGAACAAAACAAAGCTGGCAAAGCAAATTCGCGAGCCGCAGCTTATGAACTTTAAAACTGACTTTTCCGAAAACGACAGCGTATCGGAGGAAATGGGCGAATTTAAAATTATCAGACGCAAGAAGTTTACGTCAAAGCCTATGTCAGCCGAGGAGGCTGTTCTCCAAATGAATATGCTCGGTCACGATTTCTTTGTTTTCGCCGACCCGGAGACAATGGAAACCAACATTGTGTACAGACGTAAGGACGGAAACTACGGTCTTATAGAAACCGAGTAAATCCGCACAAATGCCGTTTTTTGCAAATTTAAGGCGAAGGAGTTTTCGTACAGAATGTGTCCGACCCGCTATCTGATACGGTTTTTGTAACCGATACGCAAAAATAAGGCTATATCTTAATAAGGCAATTCATAAAAATTTTGCTCCGCAGCTTTTAACGGCTGCGGGGCATTTTAAGTATTAAAGCCTTTGCCGATACTAAAAAAGTACCGTCAAAGGCTTTTTGCCAAAACTGTTTATAAAATTCTTTTTCCCTTTAAGGGATTACCGCTACTGCTCCGGAATCGAACTGAATTTTCTGTTTATTCCGCCCTCCGTTACGGTTTTGGTGTCATATATGACCTCTCCGATATACTTGTTTTCCGTGCTGTCAAATCGGTAATTTGTGACCGTGAACGCTGCGCCCGTGCTGACCATTACCGTTATACGCGGCTCTGCGCCGTCCTCCTCATAATAGTCCGAAACCTCAAAATACACATCGCCCAGCTGCACATACCCGTCAAACAATACAAATGCGGAATATCTGTCCTTCACATACAAAAACCATTGCTGACCGTCATCTTTGCTTATTTTTCCGTCCGCACCGCGTGACGCAGAAGTAAGCAAAACTACCTCCTCGTCCGCGCTGTCGCCGTCCACATCACCGGTATAGCGGCTGACCTCGGTCCAGTCGTTTATCTTGTCGGGCAACTCCGCCGCCTTAACCTCAACCGTATCCGTTTTACTTTCTTCGGCTTTTTTGCTTTCCGTATCGGTATTATTTTCCGTGCCGATAGTTGTATCCGGCTTAGCCGAATTATTATTTTTCCCCGCATCCCCGGCATTGCACCCCGCAAGGCACAAAACCGCCGCAAGCATTATAACAGCAAAAGTCCTTTTCATAGGTAACACTCCTTTTTACGTTGCGCTATACAATCAATATTTCACGCACATCATGCCGGCTTATCGTTCTTATCCTCGGCAGCAACCGCCTTCTTGGTCTGAACCTTCTTTGTACTGCGCTTTTCCTCGCGGACAATGCCCGGCTCGGTCTTTTTTTCAACGCAGTCGCGGTCTATAACTACCTTCTTCACGCCGCGCAGTGACGGGACCTCAAACATTATATCCTGCATAATGTCCTCGATTATCGTGCGCAGTCCTCTTGCGCCAGTGTTGCGCTTTATCGCAAGCTCAGCTATCGCGTCAACCGCCTCGTCGTCAAATTCAAGTCCTACGCCGTCCATCTCAAACAGCTTTGCATACTGCTTTACAAGCGCGTTTTTCGGCTCTGTAAGTATTTTCTTCAAAGCCTCTTTATCAAGCGAATCAAGCGTGGTTATAACCGGAACACGTCCGATAAACTCAGGAATAAGACCGAATTTCAGCAAATCGTCCGGTATAAGCTGCTTTAAAATATCGCCGCGGTTTTTGTCCGCCTTGCTGTCTATCTTTGCGCCAAAACCCATGCTTCTGCTGTTTACACGGCTTTCGATAATTTTGTCGATTCCTTCAAATGCGCCGCCGCATATAAACAGTATATTTGTTGTGTCAATCTGGATAAATTCCTGATGCGGATGCTTACGTCCGCCTGTCGGCGGTACCGATGCGACCGTACCCTCAAGAATTTTAAGAAGAGTCTGCTGCACGCCCTCGCCGCTTACGTCACGCGTTATGGACGGATTTTCCGACTTTCTTGAAATCTTATCTATCTCGTCTATATATATTATACCCCGCTCCGCGCTCGGTATGTCATAGTCAGCCGCCTGAATCAGCTTTAACAGGATATTTTCAACGTCCTCGCCGACATATCCCGCCTCGGTAAGAGATGTCGCGTCCGCTATTACAAACGGTACTTCCATCATCTTTGCAAGCGTCTGTGCGAGGAAGGTTTTTCCCACGCCTGTCGGACCGAGCAGCAAAATATTACTCTTTTGCAGCTCTATGTCGTCATTTTCCTCGCCGTAATTTATCCTTTTGTAGTGATTGTAAATCGCAACCGAAAGTGACCTCTTTGCCGCCTCCTGACCTACTATATACTCGTCAAGAAAAGCCTTTATCTCCTTCGGCTTAGGCAGCTTTAAAGGCTCCTTTGCGTAGGATTCCTCGATTATATCGTTAAAGCTTTCCTCAAATATGGACTCGCACATCTCCACGCAATCCTTGCATATGCAAGCGCCCGGTCCCTCTATAAGCCGTTTTACCTGTTCCTCCGACTTACCGCAGAACGAGCAGCGCAGCGAGTGCTTGTCGTTGTTTTTGTTAGCCATCTGCATAACTCCTTTAATGAATTTTGCTATCTCTTTTCCACAATCTTATCTATAAGTCCGTATTTCAGAGCTTCCTCCGCGGACATAAAGTTATCTCTTTCCGTGTCGTGCTTTATAACGTCAAGCGGCTGACCGGTATGCTCTGCAAGCATTCTGTTGAGCTTATCCTTCATCTTTATAATGCGCTCCGCATGAATCTGGATATCGGTTGCCTGTCCCTGTGTTCCGCCAAGCGGTTGGTGAATCATTATCTCGCTGTTCGGAAGCGCAAAACGCTTGCCTTTCTCTCCCGCGGAGAGCAGGAACGCGCCCATCGACGCCGCCATTCCGACACAGATTGTCGAAACGTCCGCCTTTGTGTACTTCATGGTGTCATAAATCGCCATACCCGCGGTAATAGAGCCGCCCGGGCTGTTAATGTACAGATTTATGTCCTTATCGGGATCCTCGCTGTCCAAAAACAGCAGCTGCGCAACAACAAGACTCGCAGTTGTGTCGTTTACCTCATCCGAAAGGAAAATAATTCTGTCTTTTAAAAGTCTTGAAAAAATATCGTATGAGCGTTCGCCCCTTCCTGTCTGCTCAATTACATAAGGTACTAAACTGTTATACATAGAAAATCTCTCCGTTCCGCCGCCCCGCGCCGGCATAATAAAATTCTTTTTTCGCTCTTATCCGCAGGGCAAAAAATGATAAGAGCCTTTTGTCCGACAAACACCCAAAATCAACGGTTCTTTTAATCGCTGTTTTCTAATAGATGGATGTGTCTTTTCTGCCAAAAATGTCGAATAGGCGCACATCCGGTCCGAGTTGACGAACAGGGGAGCCAAACCCGACACCGTGTTTAACTCCCCTTTATGTCTATCTGAAATTAACTTTTCCGAAAGGTTTTTACTTTACCTTCGCGTTGTCCACAACGAACTTGATTGTGTTTTCAACAAGCTTGTTTTCCTTAATATCGTCGCGGTTTACATACTTTTTAACCTCTTCAATATCCATCTTGTTGTTTTCTGCAATCTTTGCAAGCTCGTCGTCAATTTCTTCCTCGCTTACCTGAATGTTCTCAACCTTTGCTATCTTTTCAAGCACAAGCGATCTCTTTACGCTCTTTTCCGCCTCGGGTCGCATCTGAGCCTTGAGTCCGTCAACCGTTACGCCTGTGTACTTTGCATACTGCTCAAGGTCGATACCCTGATATCTGAGTTGCATAGCAAACTCGCGGAGCTGACCGTTGACCGCGTTGTCAAACATTTCTTCCGGAATATCAATTTCGGTGTTATTGCATATTGTTTCCAGAATTTTCTCTTCCAATTCCTTCTTGGACTTTTCTTTGTTGCTTTCTTTGAGTTTCTTTGTCAAATCAGCCTTGAACTCGTCGAATGTGTCGAATTCGCTGACATCCTTTGCAAACTCGTCGTCAAGCTCCGGAAGCTCCTGAACCTTAATTCCGTTAATTTTCACCTTGAACAGAGCCGGCTTGCCCTTAAGTTTTTCCTCGTGATATTCCTTCGGGAAGGTGACGTTTACATCAACCTCGTCGCCTATACTCTTACCGACAAGCTGATCCTCAAATCCCGGTATAAACTGACCCGAGCCGAGCTTTAAGTCAAAGTTCTCGCCCTTGCCGCCTTCAAAAGCAACGCCGTCACAGAAACCTTCAAAGTCAATGTTTACGGTATCGTCAAGCTTTGCCGCTCTGTCATCAACCGAAACCATTCTCGCGTTTCTTTCTCTTATCTTCTCAATCTCGCCGTTGATTTCCTTCTCGGTTGTTCTGTGAATAACCTTTGAAACCTCAACGCCCTTGTATTCGCCAAGCTCAAACTCCGGCTTTACAACAACCTTTGCGGTGAATACAACTCCGTTCTCTCTTGATATGTCCTTAACGTCAATCTCCGGCTGCGCAACCGCCTCTATATTCTTTTCCTCTATTGCTTTATCATATGCGTCAGGCAGTGCAATGTTAATTGCGTCCTCGTAAAATCCCTCGCTGCCGTAGAATTTCTCGATAATCTGACGGGGAGCCTTGCCTCTTCTGAAGCCCTGAACATTTATTTTGCCTACGTTCTTTCTGTAAGCCTTCTCAATGGCGTTCCTGAATTCTTCGCCCGTAATCGAAAACTCAAATTCAACAACATTCTTCTCCGCTTTTTCTACTGTACTCATTTAAACATTCCTCTCTAACATCTTATAGCATTTTTCAATGCGTATCCATACTAATAAATTATACCATAATAATTTGCTCTTGACAATACCATTTTAACATTTTTTATCGTAAAAATAGATAAATTTTCGACCCCTACCACAGTAAAACAGGAGTAAAATTAACAAAATCGCACGAGGTCAGCTTCAGCTCGACCCCGTCAACAATGCCCTCCACCGCATTTTTGTGCGCGTATGAGTGAAGATGTCCGTATACGCAGCAGTCCACGCCGTAGTTTTTCATAATCTCCGTAAAACCGCGGTCAACCCCGTTTTTGTCCGCGGGCGGATAGTGCATTGCGACAATTCTCCGCTTTGGGTGCAGCCGCTCCGCCTGTTCAAGAGAGCGTACAAGCCTCATTCTCTCACGCTCGAACATCATCTCGTTATGGGCGCGGCTCTCGCCGTCCGCAAAGCCCCAGCCGCGCGTGCCGCATATCGCCGTGTCCTCAAACACAGCCGCAGTGTTATTGAGAATCCGGATTGTGTCAAACCCGTTTTCGGACAGAAAGCGCTCCATTTTGCTTAGCGTAGTCCACCAGTAATCGTGGTTGCCCTTGATTATCACCTTTTTTCCGTTCAGATTATTTATAAACCGAAAATCAGCCACAGCGTCCTCGATATACGTTGCCCACGACACATCGCCCGCAATGATGACAAGGTCGTCATTGCTCACCGTCCTCTGCCAGTTTTCGTAAATTCTTTCGGTATAATTTTCCCACCTTCCGCCGAAAACGTCCATCGGTTTGTCCGTTCCGAACGAAAGATGCAAATCCGACAATGCAAAAATCGCCACTCCTTCATCTCCTTTCCGCCTGCCGTATTTATTCCGTACATAATTAAAGGGACGCACCGGAATAGTGAGTCCCTTTTCCGCTTGATTAAAAGCCGTTATGCCCTCGCCGCGCGCGAGGCGCACGGTCGGGAATCTTCCCATTCGGGTACGCGCCTTTCGGCGTTCAGCCTATTTTTTGATAAATTCGCTGACCGTTTCCAAAAGCTCGTCCTTGCCGCAAACGCCGTTGAATCTCTTTTCCTTGTTTTCAAGCTCTTTAAGCGACTTCGGAATCTCCATGCCCGACACATCGGAAAGCAGTCTGAGCAGCTCGAAATCGTTCTTACCCTTTGTCTCGTTATCCATTCCAAGTGCCGAAAGTACGCTCTGATTGAACTTGAACGGACTCGCGGTTGACGCAATTACCGTAGGTGTTGTGTCGCCCGTTTCGTTTTTATACTGGTTGTACACATCAACCGCAACCGCAGTATGCGTATCAACCGTATAGCCGTACTTCTGCTTGGTTTTGTAGATACATTCCTTTGTGAAGTAGTCGTCGCAGCAGCCTGCCCACAGCAGTCTTGAAACCTTCTTTTTCATCTCCGCCGGAAGCGTATAGCTGCCCTTTTCCGAAAGGTCCTTCATCCACTTGCTTACCTTCTTGTCGTCGCCGCCGCAAAGGTCAAACAGCAATCTTTCAAGATTGCTTGAAATGAGTATATCCATTGACGGCGAAACCGTTGTGTAAAAGTCGCGGTTTTTGTTGTAGGTACCCGTTCTTATAAAGTCGGTAAGCACGTTGTTCGCATTTGACGCACAAATCAGCTTGTGAATCGGCACACCCATTCTCTTTGCATAGTATGCCGCAAGAATATTGCCGAAGTTGCCGGTCGGAACGCATACGTTGATGTCCTCGCCGACCTTTATCTCGCCACTTGCAGCCATATCGCAGTACGCCGAAACATAGTACACAATCTGAGGTACAAGTCTGCCCCAGTTAATCGAGTTTGCCGACGACATAACGCAGCCGTTTTCCGCAAAGTCAGCCTTCGCCTTCTCGTCCGTAAATATTTTCTTAACACCCGTCTGAGCGTCGTCAAAGTTGCCCTCGATACCCGATACAAATACGTTTTTGCCCTCCTGTGTAATCATCTGGAGCTTTTGAATATCGCTCACACCCTCGCTCGGATAGAAAACGACAATCTTTGTTCCGTCAACATCGCGGAAGCCTTCAAGAGCCGCCTTTCCGGTATCTCCCGAGGTCGCAACAAGAATCACAACCGTTTTGTCCTCGCCTGTCTTTTTCATCGCTTTGGTAAGGAAATACGGCAAAATCTGGAGTGCCATATCCTTAAAAGCACAGGTCGGACCGTGCCACAGCTCAAGAATGTTCACGCCTTTTTCAAGGTTTACAAGCGGCGCAGGGTTCTCGCCGTCAAACCTGCCGCTTGCGTATGCACCCTCCGCGCACTCGCGAAGCTCCCTTACAAGAAAATCCGAAAGATATTTCTTTAGTACATACACCGCTCTTTCGGTATAGCTCATCGGAATGAGCTTTTCAAGCTCCGCAAGCGAAATCGAGGGTATTTCCTCCGGAACAAAAAGTCCGCCCTCGTCCGACAAGCCTTTCTTTATCGCCTGAGCCGATTTTATTTTTATATCCTTATTTCTGGTGCTTATATACTGCATCAATAAACCCTCCTTGAAGTTTTTTCGGTTTTTGTCCTACAGCCGAAAAGCAAGCCGCACCGCCGCCTTTACAGACAGAGATTTTTACTTGCCATTTAAAACGCGGCTCGCCCCGCCGCCGAAACCGTTGACATCGGTACTTTTATAATTACCGCATATAAAAAGCCATATCCGCATAGCAACAAAGGAGCAACCCGATTTTTTCCGGGAACAGGCTGCTCCTTTGCAATTCTGCGACTTATCCGTATCGGAAAATTCCATCATTTTGAATGTAAAAACGCCATTGCGCCTTTTTACATTCTTCTTAGTCCATGTACTTCTTCGTAAGCTCCGTTGCCTCGGAAGTGTCCGCACTTATCATCAGCGTGAACGAAACGTCAAATTTCTTCTCCAGTCTTTCCAAAGCAGTGATAAGCTCGTCAATATTTGACATATCCGCCTTGGGAACGCTTTTGAATACGCTGTCGATAAAGATGTGTGTAACATCAAAATCCTGTGCGATGATTCCGCAGAGCATACCTGTGAACATATCAAAATTCTTTATGTCAAACTGCTCAGTATTAACCAATCTTACGCTTCTGTCTATGTCGTGGATAAGGCGATCACCCTCTGTAATACAAACCACATTTCCCTTTTCCGCACTTACAGCCTTATTGACATCGTCAATTATTTTTTTTGTTTTTCCGCTGCCCTTTAAGCCGATATGAATCTTTATCATAGTAAAACCGCCCTTCGTTATTATAAATATATAGGTGTAGCAGAAAATTTCTTTGCCACACCTATATAATATCATATATTTTTCAATTTCACAATAGTTTTTTAAAAATATTTTTACTATTTTAATCTTTTTTCCAGATTTTCCTTTTCAGCCTCATATCCCGGCTTGCCGAGGAGCGCAAACATATTCTTTTTGTAGCTTTCAACACCCGGCTGGTTAAACGGATTTACGCCGAGCATATAGCCGCTTATGCCGCACGCCTTCTCGAAGAAATAAATCAGCTGACCGAGCGTGAACTCGTCAAGGCTCTTTATTTTTACAACAAGGTTGGGCACTCCGCCGTCAGTATGCGCAAGGAGCGTACCCTCAAACGCTTTTTTGTTTACAAAGTCAACTGTCTTGCCGCTGAGGAAGTTAAGTCCGTCAATGTTTTCCGGGTCTGTGCCGACCGTGATGTCGGTCTTTGAGTTCTCGACATAGATTACCGTTTCAAAAAGGTTTCTCAGACCTTCCTGGATGTACTGACCCATTGAGTGCAGGTCTGTCGAAAAGCTTGCGCCGGACGGGAATATACCCTTGTTGTCCTTGCCCTCGCTCTCGCCGTAAAGCTGTTTCCACCACTCAATGAAATACTGAAGCTCCGGCTCGTAGTTTACGAGCATTTCAACCGTTTTGCCCTTTCTGTAAAGGATATTTCTGATTGCCGCATATTTGTAGCAGTCGTTTTCAGCCACGCTGTCGTTTGCATAAATTGTTCTTGCCTCTGCCGCGCCCTCCATGAGCTTGTCAATATCCGCGCCGCATACCGCAATCCCACAGCCGTGAGTACCGAGTATCTGCCGCCCACATCGTCCGGAACAACAAATGTTTCGTAGCCTTCCTTGTCAGCAAGGTTTTTAAGCGCGCCCTTAGCCTTGTCGGTGGTCGCGTAAATTCTGCCCTTTGCGCCGTCCTTGCCATACTTCTTTTCAAGATATTCCTTGAAGATTCTGAACGCGATTGCCGGCTCTGTGGTCGTTCCCGATTTGGAAATTACGTTTACCGAAACGTCCTTGCCCTCGATTGCCTCCATAAGACCGTTGATGTAGTTCGGACTTATGCTGTTGCCCGCAAAAATAATCTGCGTCTTTGCGGTGTAGTTATAAAACGGACCTGTAAGGAAGTCGATTGCCGCCTTCGCACCGAGGTACGAGCCGCCGATACCGATTACCACCAAAACGTCCGAATCCTGCCTGATTTTTTCCGCAGCCTTTTTGATTCTTGCAAATTCCTCCTTGTCATAATCGACCGGAAGGTCAATCCAGCCGAGGAAGTCATTGCCCGCGCCCGTCTTGTTGTGCAGCGCGTCATGAGCCGCCTTTACCTGTGTTGCTACGTTTGCTATTTCCTCCTCACGGAAAAAGCCCAATGCTTTACTGTAGTCCAAAGCAATGTTTTTTGTCATATAAATCTCTCCTATCATTAACTATCCTATGAATTTTAGCACAATCCGCTCGGTAATTCAACGGTTTTTATTTTTTTTGTTTGCTTTAACGAAAAAAGGTCGGATTTCGTCATTTTCTATAGTCGATTTAAACAACCTTTGCCGTCCCTTTAAAACGACAAATATTTCACGTGCAATGTTGTATACTTAAATCTGTAAATATAAACCAACGGAGGTGACCTGAATTGCGGCCCGTAGTCTATATAGATATGCTGTTTCTTCTGAATTTCTTTATGGATTCAATCCTGCTGTATCTGACCTCCGCAGTTCTTGGGCAAAGGCTGCGTATTCCGCGGCTTGCGGCGGTTTCCGCGCTTATGTCGCTGTATTCTGCAGCCATGTTTTTTCCGCAGCTGTCGTTTCTCTGCTCTGCCGTATGCAAGCTGATATTCCTTGCCGCGGCGGCGTTTGCGGCGTTTCCGACGCGGAATATCGCGCAGACGGTCAAAAACGCTGCCGTAATGCTTGCGGTATTCGCCGCGGCGGGCGGAATAATGTTCGCACTGATTTTTTTCAGCAGTTTTGGAACTGCCGTGGGCGCTGCGGTGTCAAACGGCGAAATATACCTTGACATAAGTCCCGCAAACCTGATTTTCGGAATCGTAATTACATATATAACACTTTATATTTTGGCTTATGTGAACAAAAAAAATACGGATTTGAAGGCGAGGACGTTTGACATAAAAATTACGGTATTCGGAAAAAGCGAGACTGTGCGCGCACTGTCCGATACCGGGTGCACCCTCTGCGAGCCGCTGAGCGGCGCGCCCGTGATAGTCATCGGCGCCGATACCGCCGAGCGGCTGCTTTCAAAGGAGTTTTTTGCCGCCGCGGAACGCGGCTTTTCGGGAGCAGATGACGAAAAATTCCTCGGCATATACAGAAGTATTCCGTTCCGCTGCATAAATAACCCATCAAGCGTACTGCACGCGTTTATTCCAAGCTCGGTATCGGTCGGCGGCTTTGACATTGAGCGCGCCGCGGTGGCAATCTCAAAATACCCTGTCTGCGGCGACGGAACATTTGACGCAGTATTCAATCCAAACCTTATAAATTCCGAACTTATAAATTCTATGGAGGTAAAAAACAATTATGAAACAAAAACTTATTCTGTTCATTAAACAAAAGCTGAGCCGAATCGCCGCATATATCCGCGGCGACCTTATCGCGCACTACATAGGCGGCGGAGATATGCTGCCCCCGCCGCTCACGCATGAGGAGGAAGCGGAGCTGCTTGCTCTGCTCTCCGACAGCGGCAGGGCGGAAGGCGCAAAAAAGACGCTGATTGAGAGAAATCTGCGCCTTGTGGTCTATATTGCAAAAAAATTTGAAAACACGGGCGTAGGCGTGGAGGACCTTATTTCAATAGGCACAATCGGTCTTATCAAGGCAATCAACACCTTTAACCCGCAGAAAAATATCAAGCTTGCGACCTATGCGTCGCGATGCATTGAAAACGAAATTCTTATGTATCTGCGCAAAAACAGCTCAAACCGCGCCAATATTTCCATTGACGAGCCTTTAAACGTTGACTGGGACGGAAACGAGCTGCTGCTGTCGGATATTCTCGGCACGGACCCCGACATAACCCAACGCGAGATTGAGAACGAGGTCGACCGTCAGCTGCTCCATATAGCGATGGACAGACTTTCCGGCAGAGAGAAAAACATAATGGAGCTGCGTTTCGGCATCAACAGCGGCGGCGAGGAAAAAACCCAAAAACAGGTTGCGGATATGCTCGGCATTTCCCAGTCGTATATTTCAAGGCTTGAAAAGCGTATAATGTCCAAACTGAAACGCGACATAAACAGAATGATAAACGGCTGAAAAGCCGTTTATGCCTATGCGCGCGCCGCTTTAACGGCTGAAAAACCGCTGATTTCTATACTCATGCCGCTTTAACGGCTGAAAAACCGTACAATACCGATATAAATCCCCCACGCAACGCGGCGGCGGTAATCGGGGTCGGACAGCAGCTGTGCTTCCTCCGCATTCGACAAAAATCCGCACTCTATAAGCGCGGACGGAACTGTGTTTCCCTTCAATACATATATCGCATTCTTGCTCGGCTTTGCCTCCCTTATGTTTCCGTCATCAAGAACATCTTTGACGGAACGCTGGAGCGTTTCGCCGAGTATTTTGCTTTCCTCCGACTCCGCGGTGTAAAAAACCTGCGCGCCGCGGTACTTTGACTGACCGAATTTATTCATATGTATACTTACAAACGCGTCAGCCTTAAAATTTTCTATGTCCTTCTTCCTCGACTTCAAATCCGACATCTTCCACGATGTTCCCGCGGCGCGGTTTGGGTCGGAGGTGTCCTTGTCCTCGGTACGCGTCAGAATCGCAGCGCCGCCGCCCTCCTCTATGTACCCCTGCACCAGCCTTGCAATTTCCAGATTCAGCTCCTTTTCAACCGCTCCGTTTGCGCTTGCGCCCGCGTCCTTGCCGCCGTGACCCGGGTCAAGCAGCACTATC